>QHSV01000098.1 GCA_003221655.1 Candidatus Rokuibacteriota bacterium | reverse complement strand
CGCTTGGGAGCGAATTCTTGACGAGGCGATCGTTCATGGTACGCGAAAGATCAAGCTCCGGTCGGCGGTGGTCCTGAGTCCGGACCGAGGAGGTATCTTCGACACGCTCTTGTCGCTGGTCCGCCGGGGACTCGGTGGAACAGCCGGGGATGGGAGACAGTACGTCTCCTGGATCCATGAGGAAGACTTCGTCCGCGCGATCTACTGGCTGCTCGCCAGGCGAGACATGGACGGCCCGGTGAACCTGGCCTCACCGAACCCTCTTCCGAACCGGGACTTCATGGCTACCCTGCGACAGGCGTGGGGGACGTCCGTGGGGTTGCCGGCGAGTCGATGGATGCTCGAACTGGGAGCGCTCATCATGGGAACGGAAACCGAACTGATTCTGAAGAGCCGGAGGGTCCTTCCCGGGCGCCTCACTAGACATGGCTTTACGTTTAGGTTCCCTGATTGGCCGAACGCAGCCCGAGACCTCTGCGACCGATGGAAGACACTGCGGCTCCGTGGGCAGGCCGGCTAGGCCGACACAGGTGTCAACAAGGGACCCGAGCCTCCTCGATGCGATCGTGGCGGATGGTCGCCTGCTACTGCAACTCACTGCCTTTGCCTTGTTCTTCTCGGGCTGCTTCGCGCTCTTCCTTTCGATCAGGCGGGAATTCCTGCCACACGACATCACGTTCCTACAGATGACGCCGCAGCAACTTTGTGCCATGGCAGATTGCCGCGTTGTTGCCTTCATGTTTCATGATCGGGTTGCCTTTGGCGGCGTCCTCGTTGCCATCGCGATCCTGTACTTCTGGTTGTCGACGATGCCACTCGGTGAGGGGGCCGCGTGGGCGTGGTGGACCATCGCCATCAGCGGCGCGACTGGTTTTCTCAGCTTCCTTTCCTATCTCGGCCATGGGTATCTCGACACGTGGCACGGCGTAGGCTCCGCCTTTTTGGTCCCTATCTTCGCGGCAGGCCTTTTCCGCTCGCGCTCCCTCGTGCGGCACGCCGCGACGCATCACGCCAACCTGGTTTCTCGCCGACTCTGCGGTCGCCAGAGATTCGGTCATTTCGCTCTGCTGGTCACTGGCCTTGGTATGCTCTTGGCCGGAGCCACAATTCTCACGGTCGGCGTGACGCGCGTCTTCGTGCCGCAGGATCTCGAGTTCATGGGCTTGGCGGTTGCCGACCTCAACGCCGCCAACCCTCGCCTCGTGCCGCTCATCGCACATGATCGCGCAGGCTTCGGGGGTGGCCTCTTCTCGTGCGGTAGCATCGTTGCAGCGTGCGCGCTGTTCGGGACTCCCTCTCGTAGCCTGTGGCAGGCCTTCGCATGCGCCGGTGTGGCGGGCTTCGGTGCCGCCATCGGGGTACATCTGGTCGTCGGCTACACGGACTTGCTGCATCTCGGCCCAGCTATCGCCGGAGCTGCACTCTTTGTGGTCGGGCTGACCTTCGCAGTCCCCAGCCGCTCTGCGATGCCGACTCAGACGGGAAGCAGCCTAACGACACGCTCGAGCGGGCCGGCATGACCTCACTTGTCTCTCTCACTCGTGGTGCGCCGGCCGCTGAGCGTGAAGGTTAGCCGGACGGTTCGGGGGAGCGCGAATGCGCGACGCGGACGACATCATCCAGCTCATTAGCCGTGCCTTTGCTGAAACGCCCCAGCCCGGACCAGAGGCGCTGTTCAATGATCACTGCTGTGAGTGTGTCGAGGTCTCAGCGGCCTACGGAGGCAAGCGCTGGATGGACATCTCCCTTGAGGACATTCTGGCTGGCCGTGAGACGGCGCTTCTGACCGCCGCGGCCTGGCGCTATTATTTGCCCGCTTTGATGATCTGGTGCATGCGTGCCCCCGATGCCGTCGACGTGATCCAAGACAATCTGGTGTACCAGCTTGAACCGCCGGCCGAAGGCCGCGGCGTGCCAGAGTGGTTCGAGGAGCGCGCGACTGGATTCTCTGAAGCGCAGCGGGCGGCAATCCTGGCCTATCTGCACTGGTCTCGAGAACGTGAGGAGGCACAATGGGCCGGAGCCGAGCCACCCCGGCACGCTTACAACGCTTTGACTTATTGGGCGCCGATAGCGCCGGATACAATTTGACCGAGGCTATTGAAGGGCCACCGGCTTCTGAGCGGCTCGAGCGGCCGGGAGCATCGCTATCCTAGAAAGGAGCGCAAGATGCGGATGCTGTTACAGGTGAGGATCCCGCACGAACAATTCAATGCAGCCGTGCGCGACGGCACGGCAGGTTCCAAGTTGAACCGCATTCTCGAAGAAATGAAACCAGAGGCCGTTTACTTCACAGAGCGCAACGGTCAGCGTGGAGCCGTCATGATCGTCGAGTTGGCAGATGCGTCCAGAATCCCGACGTTCGCCGAGCCCTGGTTTCTCACGTTCAACGCCGACGTCGAGTTCCAACCCGTGATGAGTCCCGAGGACCTGAAACGGGCGGGGCTTGATGCGCTCGGCAAGAAGTGGTCGTAGCGCTGGCTAACATCCGCGTTAACCTGTCGGTCCGGCCTGGCCGGCCCCAGGTTACGCGGGGCGTTCTTCAGACCGCGGCCGTCTCAATCGGAGAGCACGATTGGCATTGACCGAGGTGCAGAAGGCACAAGTACATAAACAGTTGACGGGACACTGCGCGAAGCGGGTTCCAGCTGCCGTCCTGGCAAAGGTGCGAGTTGGTTACCGAATCGAGGGCAACGCGGTGATTCTATACGAGGAGAGCCGGCCTTTCGACCTCCGCACGACTGGCAGGAAATGGTCGTAGCGAAATTCACGTACGTGGGGACGCAGCGAGAATGGCGACTCTACTGTCAGCACCGCGACCTTCGCTGGCACAGCTACCAAGCGCTGCCAGCGGCCTCCAGCTTCGCCGAGCTGCTGGACGAGGTCGACGCCGATCCGACTGGAATCTTCTGGGGATGATGTCGCTGCTATCGCGGACTACCGCTGCGCGTCGAGGATCGCCTTCGCCAGGATCCGGCTGCCTTCGTAGCACTTGTCCGGTGGCTCGTAGCTGAAGGCCAGGCGGATGTGGCGCTCGCCGCCGCGGCCCGAAAAGAACGCGGGTCCGGGCGTGTACTGCACGCGCGCCTGGAGAGCCAGGTCTTCGAGCCGTTCGACGTCGGTGGCCGACGGAAGCTTGATCCAGATGAAGAACCCGCCCTGTGGCCGGCTGATCTCGATATCGGTGTCCTTGAGCACTTCCCACAGGCCCCGCAGCATGGCGTCGCGCTTGGCGCGGTAGACGTTGACCAGCACCTTCACGTGCGCTTCCATGTGCTCGCGCAGGAAGTAGGTCGCCACGCGCGACATGAACGGATTGACGCCGCCGCCGAAGTTGAACCCCTGGAACGCCGGGAGCATCGCGCGCGGGGCGCAGAGCCAGCCGAGCCGCACGCCCGCGCCGAGGATCTTGGAGAGCGTGCCCGCGCGGATGACGCGGCCCGTGCGATCCAGCGCGTAAACGGGCGGCTTGGAGTCGCCCTCGAACCGGAGCTCGTTGTAGGCGTCGTCCTCCAGAATGAGGGTGTCGTACTCCTCGGCGAGCTCGACCAGCTCCTGGCGGCGCCCGATCGACAGATCGGGCCCGGCCGGGTTTTGGAAGTTGACGATGGCGTAGATCAGCTTGCACCGGCGGCCCTGGCGGCGGATTTTCTCGAGGCTCTCGCGGACGGCGCTCGTGACCATGCCGTCTTCGTCCACCGGCACGCCGAAGATCTCGGGGCCGTGCCGGCGAATGTTGTTGAGCGAGCCCGAGAACGTCGGCGCCTCGATGATGATCGGATCGCCCGGGTCCACGAAGGCGCTGAACGCGAGCGAGAGCGCGGCGCCCGAGCCATTCGCGACGAAGATGTTCTCGGGGGTCACCTCGAGATTCTCGAAGAGCCGGTACTTGTGGCAGACCAGCTCGCGCAGGCCGCGGTAGCCCTGCGCGTCGCCGTAGGTGAGGGCATCCGCGCCCTCGACCTTCATCATCTTCGCCGTGGCCTCGACCAGGCCGTCGTACGGAAACGAAGCCGGGTCCGGGTAGCCACCGCCGAACTCGTAGAGCGGGCTCGAGACGGGTCGCGACGTCCTGGCCGAGCCGTCCCATCCGATGCGGGCGCGGATCGACAGGAGCTCCTCGAAGCGGGCGGTCGGGTTGGAGGTCGTCATGACGGTTAGCATACGACAACCGCCAAGCCTATAATCACCCCACCGATGCTTTTCCGGTACTCGCGCTGGGACGGTACCCAGCAGCTCGCCGACCTCGACGCCGACGACCTGCTGGCGGCGATGTCCGACGATCTCATGTCGGACGGAGACCTCTGGAACGCGCTCCGGCGCATGTTCCAGCGGGGCGTCCAGAACCCGCAAGGGTCGCCGGTGCCGGGCATCCAGGACATGCTCGACCGGCTCCGGAAGCGGCGCCAGCAGCAGCTCGACCGCTACGACCTGGGCTCCGCGCTGGAAGACATCAAGAAGAAGCTGGACGAGGTCATCCGGACCGAGCGCGCCGGCGTCGACCGCGAGGTCAAGGACCAGGGTGAGCGCGCGAAGAAGCTCGAGACCCTCGATCAGCTCCCGCCGGATCCGGCGGGGCGGATCAAGCAGCTCCAGGACTACAACTTCACCGACCCCGAAGCGGAGCGGCTCTTCCAGGAGCTCATGAAATCGCTCCAGCAGCAGATGCTCCAGCCCTTCATGCAGGGCATGAAGCAGTCGCTCGAGGGCATGAGCCCGGAGGACCTCAAGCGCATGCGCGAGATGATGCGGGACCTCAACCGCATGCTCCGGCAGCGCGCGGAGGGCGACGAGCCCGACTTCGACGCGTTCAAGGCGAAGTGGGGCCAGAACTTCCCCGGGGTCGAGAGCCTCGACGAGCTGCTCGAGCAGCTCGGGCGGCGGGCCGCTCAGATGCAGTCGCTCCTCGACAGCATGTCGCCCGGGCAGCGCCGCCAGCTCCAGGAGATGATGTCGAGCCTGTTCATGAAGGACGAGCGGCTGGAGGCCGAAATGGCCCAGCTCGCCATGCACCTCGACCAGCTCGGGCTCACCGAGGATATGCGACGGCGCTACGACTTCCGCGGCGACGACGAGCTGTCGATGCGCGAGGCGATGAAGCTGATGGACGAGCTCCAGCAGATGGAGGAGCTCGAGCGCCAGCTGCGCCGCGTCCAGTCGCCGGACGATCTGGAGAGGATCGACCCCGTCGACGTCGAGAAGCTCGTCGGCGAGGAAGCCGCGCGCGACCTCGAGCGGCTGAAGGAGCTCGCGAAGAAGCTGGAGGAGGCGGGCTACCTCGAGCGCAAGGGCGACCGGCTCGAGCTCACCGCGCGCGCGATCCGCAAGCTCGGCGACAAGGCGCTCCGCGACATCTTCGCGCACCTCAAGCGCGACCGCTTCGGGCGGCACGTCGTGGAGCGCCGGGGCGCCGGCGGCGACCCCACCGACGAGGCCAAGCGTTACGAGTTCGGCGATCCGTTCCTGCTCGACCTCAAGGAAACGCTGATGAACGCGGTCGAGCGCAACGGCGCGGGGACTCCCCTCCGGCTGTCACCGGACGACTTCGAGGTGTTCCGCACCGAGCTGTCGACCCAGGCGTCGACGGTCGTGATGCTCGACATGAGCCGCTCGATGATCAACAACGGCTATTTCCTGCCGGCGAAGAAAGTCGCGCTGGCGCTCACCGCGCTCATCCGCGGCCAGTTCCCGCGCGACAGTCTCTGGATCCTCGGGTTCTCGCTCTATGCTCGCCAGTTCACCGCCGAGGAGCTCCCGCGCCTGGCGTGGACCGAGTGGAACATCGGGACCAACATGCACCACGGCTTTCAGCTCTCGCGGCAGCTCCTGGGGCGGCAGAAGGGCGGGAACAAACAGATCATCATGATCACCGACGGCGAGCCGACCGCCCACATGGAAGGCCTCGAGGCGGACTTCTCCTATCCGCCGACGCGGCGCACGTTCGAGGAGACGTTGAAAGAGGTCCAGCGCTGCACGCGCGAGGGCATCACCATCAACACGTTCATGCTCGAGCAGAGCCGGATGCTGACGGCCTTCATCGAGCAGCTGACCCGGATCAACAAGGGGCGCGCGTTCTTCGCCCGCCCCGAGCGCCTCGGCGAGTACATCCTCGTCGACTACGTCCGCAACAAGCGCCGCTCCATCGCCTAGCCCGCTTCATTCAAGAAGACACACACACATGAGCGCGATCGTCCCAGCCAGGGTCTTCAGCATCAGAGCGCCTTCCCGATCGCGGCGAGCACGTTCTTCTCCACGGATTGATCCGTGGTGGTCAGGGGCTCGTCCTTGTCGATCCACAGAATCCGCTCGCGCTTGAACAAGTTGCGCTCCACGGTGACCGTCGTACGGTTCGGCCCCGCCGCCTTGAAACGGATCGCCAGCCGATGGCGCGCCCCCTTCGCGTACACCCCGTAGTCCTCGCCGTTGACTGAGCGGGACTCGGTGTTGATCCAGCCGTTGGACTGGTCGGACTTCTCGATGTCCCAGCCGAGCTGCTTCAGCACGGATGCAGTGACGCTCCAGACCTTCTCGGGCGACGCCGCGAACGTCTGCGAGACGGGCTCGCCGGCGATCGCCAGCGTCGCGAGCAACAACAGCAGCACAATGGCGCCGAGCATTCGTGTCATTGAGGCTCCTCCCCATGAGACCCCGCGGCTCGTCGCGTCGGAGGCGCCTCTCGACTGACCAGCCCGCGTCCCCTCTACTTGCCTTTGAGTTTCACGTCCTCGTACGGCCCGGACCACGCGTAACCGGCGATGAGCCCGATGCCCGACTCCTCCACCCGTGGCCCCAGACCGGACAAGCCCGCGTTCAGCCAGATCGGCGCGACGATCGTCTTGTCGTGGACGAGCTGCTGGATGCGGTGCAGGGTCGTCTCGCGCCGCTTCGGGTCGAGCTCGCCCGCCTGCTCGCTGAAAAGACCATCGATATCGGCATAGCTGCCGTAGACATACGTGCCGCCCCCGGCGACGAAGGCCTCGATTCTCGTGGCGGCATTGCCGAAGGCGCCGCTGGCGCCGTGGATGAGCCCCTTGTATTTCTTTTCGGACCACCCCTTGAAGTAGGCGGCGCGCTCGATCGGACGGAGCTTCACCCGGATGCCCGCGGCGTTGAGATAGTTGACCACGGGCTCGCCGATGTTGGTGATCGCGGCGTCGCAGAAGTAGTCTCCGGCGTCGAAGCCGTTGGGGTACCCGGCCTCGGCGAGGAGTTGCTTGGCGCGGGCGCGATCGTACGAATAGCCGGGCGGCGGCCAGTAGAACTCGAAGCTCGAGGGAATGATGCTCCAGGTGATCTTGGCGAATCCGAGGGCGTCCGCCTGGTTCATCGCCTGCCGGTCGATGGCGTAGTTCGCCGCAAGGCGCACGCGCCGGTCGTACCACGGAGATTTCGGATCCCACTGATCCGCGAAGTAGACCCAGTGCGTGGCCTGGCCGACGTTGGGCTTGAGCGTGAGCCCCGGGGTCCGCCGGATCTCCTGAGCCAGCTCGCCGCGAAGATTGTAGGCGACGTCCACCTCACCGCGCTTCAGCGCAGCCAGGCGGGTGGTTTCGTCGGGGATCGATCTCAAGATGAGCCGCTTCACGTTCGGCGCTTTGCGCCAGTACTGATCGAAGGCCTCCAGGACCAGCTCCACACCCGGGGTGAAGGAGACGAATCTGTACGGGCCAGCTCCAACCGGCGCCTTCTTGAAGCCTTCGTCGCCGACCTTCTCGACGTACTTCTTGGGCACGATCCAGGCGGCGCCGGTGGCCCCGAGATAGAAGGTCATGAAGTCCGGCCAAGGCCGCTTGAGACGGATCCGGACGCGCCCGGGGTCCGGGGTCTCCACCGCCGCGACGCTTGCCTTGAGGGGCTTGGCGGACGCGCCTCGGTAGCGCTCGAGGGAGAACTTGACGTCCTCGGCGGTGACCGTATCGCCGTTGTGGAACTTCACCCCTTTGCGGAGCACGAAGTCGTACACGAGGCCATCCGGGGACATGCTCCACGACTCGGCGAGACTTGGCGCCATGGGATTGCCCGGCATCGCCTTCAGCACGGCGTCGTGCAAGGCGGAGAGCACCATGAAGGGCGTGATGATCCCGGAGGTCTCGGCAGGATCGAACCAGGTCGGGGCGAGCGAGATGTGAACCCCCCAGATCATCTCACCTTCGGGCGCGGCGGCGCCCGACGACGGACCAAGGGTCACGAGCGTGATGACGAGCAACGAAACGAAGAGGCCTCGAACCTGTCTCATGGAAGCCTCCCATCGCCGCGCCGCGGCCGAAGGACAAACCTTCGAGTGCCGCGAGAGTAGCTCGCGGCGGGGTTCCGGTCAACGCGCCGTCCTCTGCCCCTTGAGCTTCACCCGTCTCCTCCACGCGCCGCCCTTCGCCCGCGACGAAGGCACGCTCGTAAATCGGCGCCACACTGTTGGCCTCACCCCCTGGATTCCCAAGTTTTGAAATGACTTCTCTAGTCCCGCCAGCGCTCCGGAAGGATGCTCTGCACGTCCGCGATGCCACACTGCGCGGCCATCCATCGCTCGCCGTAGACACCATCCTTGTAGAGGGATTGCTGGGATTCGTAGACCGTCACGTGGCCTTGCAACGCTGTGACCAGAGGGTTCAGGGCAAGGCCGTCGAGCAGGGTGCCCGACGCCCCGGCCATGAGGAGCGTCGTGGCGGTGATGCTTGGCGCAAAGCCGCGGAGGTCATAGTTGGCCAGCGTGCGGCGCACCGCCTCGGCGCACGCCGGGTACAGGCGAAGGTAGTCGTTGATCTCTTCGAGCGGATACGCCTGGGTCTTCGGGGCGAGCTCGGCCGTCTTGTAGAACAGGGCGGGGGTGGCCACCACGTGCGTCGCCCCGGCCGTCAGGGCAGCGGTGATGAGCGCGAGGTCGTTGCCCGCCACGACGACTCGCGCGGCATCGACCTCGCGCCGTGTAAGCAGGAACTCCAATCCCCTGATACTGTCCGCGACGATGCCCCGGAAGATGTACGAGGTGGCGCTGTCGATGCCCTCGGTGAGTAGACCGGGAAACATCGCGGCGTAGGGCGAGTCGGCATTGCGCTGCCCCCGGGCGGCGAGCGCAAAGGTGACGTACCGGCTGCGCTGCAGGTTCGCGGTCCCCTGCGGGATGATCTCCAGGACGCTCTGATATTTCGGTGGATAGTAGATCGCGGGAAACGGGCCGGCGCCGGTCGGGATGCTCAGATAGCCGAACAGGCGGTAGGGGCCGAGGCTGGTGAGCCGCACGCCGTACAGGGTGGCGAATGCGGTGCTCCTGAGCGGAAGCCGCTCGACCTCGGGACGGGCGGGATGGCGCGCCAGAGCGTCGAGGGCGTCCCGCCAGTACTCGCGGACGGCGGCCGGAGTCAGATCGATCACTGGCTCACCTCGCGGCCCAGGAGATGGCGCGCGAAGAAGCGGTCGACGATCGCGCCCTGCCGCGCGCGTCCGGCGTCGTGGCCGTGACCGTCGTACGGATACAAGCGCTTGTCCTCGGCGCCGATCCTGTCGAACAGCGTGTAGCCGGTCTCCGGCGGGCACACGTTGTCCTGCAGCCCGATGTTCACGATGATCGGGCAGGAGATCCGATCGGCGAAGTTGATCCCGTCGAAGTAGGCGACCGTCTCCTCCACCGCGGGGCGGCTCTCCGGATGGAGGCGCAAATAGTCGTTGATCTCTTCGTAGGGATAGGTGTGCGTCAGCTCGATCGCGTCGGTGAAGCCACAGAGGTACGGCGCCCCGACCGAAGCCGCGCGGACTTCCGACCGCATCGCGGCGGTCGTGATGGTCAGACCACCGCCCTGACTGCTGCCCGCCACCCCGAGGCGAGTCCGCTCAACCTCCGGACGCGACAGCAGAAAGTCGATGCCGCGCCAGGTGTCCACGTAGAACCCGCGATAAGCGTACGTGTGCCGATCGACGATGTTGTGGGTCAGAAGATTGGGATAGCCCGGGTTGAACTGGCGATTGCTGCGGAGCTTGCCACGCGGCGCGACTGACAGCGCAATGTAGCCCTTCCGGGCCCACTCCTTGGGAATCGGCGGATCCATCAGATAGCCCGGCAGGACCATGACCGCCGGTGTGCGCTCCGCCCGGCGGACCGGACGGCAATACCAGCCGGCGACGCGTACGTGGTCGATGCTGGTATAGAAGACCTGGAAGACCTCGACGTCCTCAGATGTCCGGAGTGGGTCGGCCAGGACCTCAGGCTCCAGTGGAATGGTCGACGACTGTCGCAGGACGTCGCCCCAGAATGCGTCGAAGTCATCGGGCTTCCGGACCTTCGACCGGAAGTCCCCGGGTATAGCGTTCGGCACGGTCTCTCCTCGGGTCAGCGGCGGTGATCGGTGAGTCGCTAGGCGTCGGCCTCGGAAGTCCCCGGAAGGCGAGGACTAGCGTCGCCAGCCCACAGTCCCCGGAGCCGGATCGGAAGGATGGGCCGAGCGTCCTTAAACGGCGTCGCGAGGCCGGCTTCCGGCTCCGACGATATCCGCGAGCGCCGGGGTCGCCATCCCCGCCTTCCAGGTCGGATCACGAACCTCGAGCAGGTTGCCTGAAGGATCGAGAAAGTAGAGCTCGCGGCCGGTGAAGAAACCGTGCTCGCGGTAGATGAGCTCTTCGACCTTCACCCCTCGCTCGTGGAAGAGCCGAACCGCCTTCTCCCATTCCTCCGGCGACAGGGTGAAGGAGTGATGCAGACGGTTGTCCTGCTGCGGAGTCCGGTAGAGCTTCTCCTTGCGCTCGCAGAGCAGGATGTCGTGGCCGCCCACGTGGAAGCACGTCATGTGGGAGTTTCCCAGCCGGCCGCGATATTCAAGACCGAGCAGGTCGCGGTAGAAGCGCTCGCTCTCCTCCAGATCGTTGACCGGGATGGACCAGTGGGTGACGCCGTCGATCTTGAGCATGTCCTCACCTCTGTACGGATATCGGGCGCAGCCAGACTATACTGCGTGAGCGGGCTGAAATCGATGCCCGGGCGTCAGAAAGCCGCCGGTGAAACTCCCTGAATTTGCCCAGAGGGGAGAGTGAACCGCTATTTGCTCTTGAGTCACATCCTCAGAACGTCGCCCCGGAGGCGAGGTAGTGCTCGATGATCTCGCTCCCAGTCGCGCACCACACACCCTCATGGCGCAGGATGTAGGCGAGCGCCGAGTCGAGCGTGCCGATCCGATGCGGCACGCCGATGACGAACGGATGTAGGCAGATCGCCATAACGCGTCCCGACTCCGCCCCCTCGCGGTAGAGCGTGTCGAACTGGCGGCGGATCATGAGCTCGAACTCATCGGACGACCGGCCGGCGCGGAGGATCTGTGGCAGATCGTTGATCTCCCCGGAATACGGGATCGAGCACAGGCGCTGGCCCCCGACATTCATCAGGTAGGGCTGATCGTCGTTGATCCAGTCCGCGACGTAGGTGGCGCCGGCCTCGACGAGGTAATCGAGCGTATGCCAGCTCTCTTGCAGGCCAGACGACAGCCAGCCCTTCGGGCGCCGGCCCGTCGCCTTCTCGATGCTCGCAAACGTGGCGAGCACGACCCGCCGCTCCTCTTCGGGTGCCATCAGATGGAGAAGGCGCGAGTTGCTCTGGTTGTGCCCCATGAACTCCCAGCCGAGCGCGCGGGCATCCTCGATGACCTGAGGATAATCGTCGCACGCCTCGGCGTTGAGCGCGACGGTTCCGCGCACACCGTGACGCGCCATCACCTCCATCATGCGGAAGATCCCGACGCGGTTGCCGTAATCGCGCGGCGCCCAGTTGATGACGTCGGGCGCCAGACCGGTGCCGCCGGGCACCGGCTCGTTCAGCGGAAAGGTCTCGACGTTCGGGATAACCCAGAGCGCGAGGCGCGCGCCGTTCGGCCAAGTGATCGTGGGTCGGCGATTGATCGGGACATAGGGAAACGGCCCGGAGCGCTTCGGCTGCATCTCACTCGCCTTTCACTTTGACGTCCGGTTCAAGAGCTGAGGTGCAGAACATCGAGGTCCACGTCCTCGACATCCCGGATCGATTGACTCCGATGGGTGCGCGCGGCCTCGGTCGCGAACGCGGGAGCTAGCGGGCGCACTGGCTCCGCACCCGGGCCCGGACCGAGGCCTCGGTGTCACCATCCGCGAGGGGAGCGGTCGCGCTGACCGGGGCGCCGGTTGAGGAGCGGCAGTTCACGGTGATCCGTGTGGCCGCGTTGGTGTTCGGCACGCGGTCGTAGAGCGTCGCGTCCTCGTCCGCCTGGCCGGGTGACACGGTGTCGGAAAGTGAATAGCCATCGGCGTTGAAGACGACTCGCCGATGGCGGCCGTCGGGGTTCACGACGTCCGTTTGTACGACCTTGCCCTGCGCTTCGGTGTAGGTGAACGACCACACGCCCCAACCGGCAACCTGCTGTCTGATCACACGCCCCGCGCTGTCGTATTCATGCTCGAGCTCGAGGCCGGGCTCCTTGACGATCAGCATTTGATGGTGATCGTCGTACGTGTATTCCATTGTTCGCTCGATCCACAGGCGGCCAAACGACGGCAGCTGCCAGGTGAGATAGCTGCGGACGATCTCGAAGACCACGGTGCGCGCATCGATGTGGCTCCACATGACCTTGCCGAGGCGGCCGGCAGCGTCGTATTCGTACGCGGCTGTCGTCACGGCCGGGCCGATACCCGTCCGCGCCCGGACAACGCGGTGGGCGGCGTCGTGGGTCAGGCGAACCGTCCAGAACCAGCCGCTGGTGATCGTCGTGAGATTACCGAACTCGTCGCGGGTCATGGTGAGCCGGCCGCCGCGGCCGTCGCGGTACTCGATCAAGCCGCAGTGAAGGTATCGGGAGCGAGCACCTCCACATGGCAGGAACGAATACCGACTGCCATCACGAAGGTCGATGTCCCAGCCATCGCCATTCCAGCGCAGACGCGACATGAAGAACGGCGAGGGAGTCGCTGTATGGAGGAACTCTGCCCCCGTGTGGCTCGACCCGGGGGACGTCCGCAGGTAGCGGATGCGGCCGCCGTCCTTCAAGATGAGATCGACATACGTGAACGCGACGGCGTCGCCGACCAGGTAAAGGTCGTACGAGTGGCTGGTGCCGATCCCGAACGCCCTGGAGGCCGAGTCGCGATTTCGGTAGGAGCGCGTCAGACGGATCGCCGGGTTGCCGTCGAGCACGAAGTCGTCGTGTTCCCGAGTATGGAGACCGGTGAACAGGTCCACCGGATCGCCATCCACGGCCCGTTCCTGGGCCGTCGCATGATTCGCGGGAGCGAGTGCCAGGACACCCGCCACGATCAGGGCCACGAGACGAAGCGCAATGCCGCTGGCCCCGGATGGAGCCCCGCCGCCACCGGGCAGCGCCCGCGTGCCGCGTGGTCGGCGCGACCTCTTCCGCCCGCGCGCGACGCCGCCGGCGCTACGCGAGGTTGTAGAGACGAGCGCAGTTATCCCAGAGAATCTTCCGCTTGCTCGCCTCGGAGAGAGGGAGCTTGAGAAAGAGGTTCGTCGCTTCGGGAAGTGCGAGCCGGAGAGCGGGTAGTCGGTCGAGAACACGAAAGCCGGCTTTACTCATGTCCGAGTCCTTCCGGAGTGGTCGGCGATGACCTGCGCCACGCATGCTGTCACCTTGGCGCCCGTCGGCAGGTGCAGGAACTCGTTGGGCCCGTGCGCGTTCGAGCCGGGGCCCATCGCCCCGGTGATGAGGAACTGGGCCTGCGGGAAGCGCTCGCCGAGCATGCTCATGAATGGAATCGAGCCGCCGAGTCCATGGAACATCGCCGGCTTGCCGAAGTAGGTGGACGATGCGCTGTTGACCGATTCGAGCAGCTTCGGATCGGTCGCCGGGGCGTTCCACCCGTTGCCCGCCTCGCCGTAGGTCTCGAGCGTGACTCGGGCACCGTATGGCGGATCCGCCTCAAGAATCTCCTTGAGCCGCCGCACCGCGCGCCCGGCGTCGCACGTCGGCGGCAGGCGCAGCGAGATCTTGAGCGCGGTCTTCGGGCGCAACACGTTGCCGCCGTCGGCGGGTAACGGGAGCCCCGCGGCGCCCGTGATCGCGAGGGCGGGTCGCCACGCGTTGTTGAGGACCAGCTCGTGCGCGTCCGTGCTCACGGGCCTGGCGCCCGGCGGGAACGGGAAGCGGTCGTAGATCTCGGTGCCGAGGGCGGTCGCGACCGCGCGCGCCTCCGTGACGCGCTCGCGCGGGATGTCGACGTGGAAGTCGCGCGGGAGGATCTCGCCCGTCCGCGAGTCCTCGATTCGATCGAGCAGCTGGCGCAGGATGCGGAAGCTCGAGGGCACGATGCCGCTCGCCGCGCCGGAGTGCACGCCTTCCGTCAGCACCTCGACGGTGAGGACGCCGCCGACGACCCCGCGGAGCGAGGTGGTGCCCCAGAGCTGATCGTAGTTGCCGCAGCCCGAGTCGAGGCAGACGACGAGGCTCGGCGTGCCGAGCTTCGCCTTGAGCGCGTCGACGTAGTAGGGAAGGTCGTGGCTCCCGCTTTCCTCGCACGCTTCGATGAGCACGACGCAACGCGCGTGCCGCGCGCGCTGCTCCTGGAGCGCCTGGATGGCGGTGAGCGCGGCGAAGGAGGCGTAGCCGTCGTCGCCGACCCCGCGGCCGTAGAGCTTGTCGCCGCGGCGCACCGGCGTCCACGGCCCGGTGCCCTCGGCCCAGCCGACCATCTCGGGCTGCTTGTCCAGGTGGCCGTAGAGCAGCACCGTGTCGGTGCCGGTGCCGGGCGCCTCCATGAGGAGCAACGGCGTGCGCCCCTCGAGCCGGACGACCTCGATGCGCAAGCCCTCGATGGGTCTGGCCCCCGCCCAGCCCCGCACGAGCTCGACGGCGCGGTCGATGTGGCCGTGCTCGCGCCACTGCGCATCGAACATGGGCGACTTCGCGGGGATCTTGACGTACTCGGTGAGCGTGGGGACGATGCTCTCGTCCCACGTCTTCTGGACGAAGTCGCGGAGCTTCCCGGAGTCGAGCGCCATCGCGCGGGCCCTCAGGAGGCGATGCGGAGGCCGGAGCGAATCTCCCAGAGCTCCTGCAGCTCGAGCGGCGCGTCGGCGATCCGTGCGAGCTTGCCGCAAAGGCGACAATGAATGAACGCCGGCTCCCGGCCGACGTAGGTGCTGTCGCACTTGGGGCACCGGGTTTGAGGCCCCGTGAGGAATCGCTTCGCGGCCCGCTGCAGGGTGTGCTCGGGGGTGAGGCGGATGACGGCGGCCGCGGCCGGCACCGTTGGTTTCACCCGCTTCGCCTTCGCCAGCTTCATAAGCGAGGGCCATTGTACAGCAGGGCGACTCCTGCGCCGGCCGAGAAAGGCTTCGCGAACGGGCAGGGTCGGCGGGGTATCTTGGGCCGATGAGGGTCGGGGTGGTCCTGGACGGGCGACGGACGGCGTCGGAGATCGCCGAGCTCGCGCGGCTGGCCGAGACGCACGGATTTTCACACGTATGGCTCTCGGGCGGCGCCCGGACGAAGGACCATTTCGTGCGACTCGCTCTGGCGGCCGCGGCGACGCGCCGGATCCTGCTGGGCCCGGTCGCGCTGAGCCCCTTCGAGATGCATCCCGTGCACATCGGCCTCGCACTGCTGACGCTCGACGAGATCGCGCCGGGTCGGGCGAGCGTGGTGCTCGGCGCGGGCGGCGATCTCGCTGCGACGCTCGGGCTCCCGGCACGGGGCCGGGTCCAGGCCGTGGCGGAGTGCGTCGACATCGTTCGCGCCCTGGCCTCCGGTGGCGAGGTCAACTATTCCGGGGCTCACTACCGAGTCGCAGGGCTCTTCTCCCCGTGGAGGCGCGTGCATATGGATCGGCTCTATCTCGGCGCCAATCGGCCTGGGATGCTCCGGCTCGCCGCGCGGCAGGCCGACGGGGTGATGATGACCGACATGCCGGCCGGCTATCTGGGCTCCTTGATCGCCCGGGTCCGCGCCGAGCTTGCGGAGGCCGGGCGCGATCCGCAGCCGTTCACGCTCAGCAACTGGTTCGTGTGGAACGTCCAGGAGACCCGAGAGGAGGCCCTGCGCTTGGCCCGTCGGCAGCTCGGCTTTCGGCTCTACTACATTCGTGACGTGGCATCCTCGATCGGGCTCGACGAGGCCGAAGCGCGAGAGCTGGCAAGGCGACAGCCCGAGATGGTCCGGGCGGTGTTCCAGGGGACAGAGCCCTGGTCCCCGCCACCTCACGTCGCCGATCTGCTGATCGAGCAGCTCACGCTGACCAGCGACCTTCGGGGATTGGACCGCTGCGTGGAGCGGCTCGTGGAGTTCGAGCGGCTGGGGCTGAGCGAGATCGCGCTGGCTCCGCACGGAGATCCGGTCTTCGCCATCAAGCTGATCGGCACCGCCGTGATTCCCACGGTCGACCGCGCGGGCGCCCCCCGCGTTGCGTGACTGCCGACCCGGGCATGGCGTATGCTGTCCTCGCCAGGGGGAGGGCGCATGATCAAGCTCGACCACCTCACGATCGCGGTGAGCGACTGCGAGAAGTCGCGCGACTGGTACGTGGAGACGCTCGGACTGAAGCTCGAGTTCGAGATACCCGAGCGTCGCACCTCAGCCGTGCAAGACGAGTTCGGCTTCACGCTGTTTCTCGCCGAAACGCCCGGAGGGCCGGGGCGGCCGAGCTGCATCTTGACGTTCCAGGTCGACAACGTCGAGACCAAGCATCGCGAGCTCGTCGCGGCCGGCGTGAAGTTCGGCCATCCGCCCCAGAAGACCTTCTGGGGCTACGGCGCCGAATTGAAGGACCCGGACGGCTATCACGTCTGGTTGTGGGACGAGAAGACGATGCGGGAGAAGGGCGAAGTCTGAGCGCCGGGCTTGTCTCGACACGCTGGGACGCCGAGTATCGGGACGGGCGGTACGCGGCGGAGCCGCCCCTGCCGTTTGCGGGCGAGATCGTCGCCGCGCTGCGGGCACACCCGGGCGCGCTCGGCGGCACCGGCCTCTATGTCGGCTGCGGCAACGGCCGCAACTATCTGCCCCTCGTCGACGCCGGGTTGGACCTTCAGGGGCTGGACGTCTCCCGGGAAGCGATCGAGCAGCTGACCGCTCGCCGACCCGAGCTGGAGCCACGCCTCGCGTGCCGGGACTTTCTCGACCTCGAGATCGATGCGGTGTTCGACTACCTCGTCGCCATTCAGGTCTTTCAACACGGCGTCGCGGCCGACGCGGCCGCGTACTTCGCCAAGGCGGCGACGGCGCTGAGATCCGGCGGCCTGCTCTTTCTGAGAGTCAACTCGGCGGCGACCGAGATCTACTTCCGTCACACCGTGGTGGAGCAGAACCGATTCGGTGGGCGCACAATCCGGTACGAGGAAGGACCTAAGGAAGGGCTCCGCGTTCACTTCTTCGCCCGAGAGGAGCTGTTCGATCTCACCCGGCCCTGGTTCCGTCCCCTGGCCGGGCCGCGCGAGGACGTCATGCACCGTGCCCCGCCGAAGACGGGCAGCTGGGCTCAGTGGGAGGTCGTCTGGCAGAAGCGATGATCGGTTCGGCCCGGTGGCGACGCTCGCTCGCCCGGGCTATTCGGTTCGCACTGAGGCCACGCCGGCGTGCCAGGCGTGGCCTCAGTGCAGCGGTTCGAGCAGGTTCTAGCTCTAGAGATTAGTCCCCGGTCTGCACGGAGCTCAGGGGGTCGAAGTTGCCCTCCAGTCCCGGGCGGACCATCTCGATGACGATGTTCTTGCCGCCCTGCATCTCGTACGACGCCTTCACCTGATCGCCGAGCGACAGTTCGCCGAGCTGGCCCTCCGACACCCAGAGCCGGGTCCCGTCGTCCAGGACGATCGAGTGGTCGGCGGGATTGATCGATTGAATCGTCCCCTTCGTCTCCTCGGCCGCCGCGGAGAGCGAAAGCGCGAGCGTCAGTGCGAGCGCCATTCCCAGTGCCTTCTTCATGTGCTGTTCTCCTTGGGGGTGAACGTTTGAACTTGTAGGACCAACAGTGCAATCGGCGCGCCGAATCGCTGAGGCCCCTGGCGTCCCTATTTCCCGTGGACTTAGGCTCGCTGGGGGCGCTCTCCGGGTCGGTCCCTCTGTGGCAAAGCTCCACACACTGTGGCGAGGTGGCGGCGGCCCCCGCAGCGCCCGAGCCAACGCAACACGCCGGGTTTGCTACCTTCTCGATTCCGTCGTGCTCTGGCCTTTCGTTTGCCTGTATTGGGTGGTCACGTCGGGGTGGCGCCCAGCCCGACGATCGGACAAGACCCGGCTGAGGAGATCTGCGATGAAGAAGAAGGCGATCGGAATGGCCGTAGCATTGCTGCTCGTGTTCGCGGTCGGCAGGGCCCGGGCCGAGGAGATCCAGGGGAAGATCAAGTCGCTCGACACGACCGATCGCGTGTTCGCCCTCGAGGATGGCACCCAGATTTGGGTGGCCGAGGGGCTCTCGATGGGCACGCTCAAGGAGGGCGCGTCGGTGAAGGCGTCCTATGAGGAGCGCGACGGCAGGAAGGTGGCGACCAGCATCGAGGTTAAGTAGCGCTCCATTTCATCTCGGCAGAAAGTTGCTCAAACCCGAGTCGACGAGGAAGCGTAAGATCGCCGGCGCGGGGATCAGTGTCGTCTCGCCTGCCACCGGCACTTCAAGCACACGCTCCTTCATCTCGGGGATCGCCACTTTCGCGGTCCGGTAGCCCTCGACGATCCCCACCAGTTCGCCGGACTGCGCGTCGAACACGCCGCCCCCGCTCGATCCGTAGCTCACCGAAGCGGACACCATCCGTGCGGGCCCGGTGACATCCGTGAGTGTAGCGACCTGGCTGACGATGCCCCTCACCACGGTGAACCGCTGGCCCCACGGAAACGCGACGACCAGGATCTCGTCGCCGAGGCTCGCCTCCATCTTCAGGCGGGCGGGTGCGACGTCGAGCAGTTCCGCTTCGATGATCGCGAGATCGCGGTCGGGGCTCACGAAGGCCACCACCGCCGGCACGACGGTCATGCGGCCCGGCAAACGAACGTAGATGTGCTCCGGCGGGGATGGGTCGACGAAGTGCCGGGCGGTGACGATCCACGTGCGTCGCGACCCGGCGTGCATCGCGACGACGACTCCGGACGCCGCCCGACGTAGACTCCCGTCGCGCTCGGACCGGAGCTGCACGGTAGACGCGAGGATGCGACGGATCAGCTCGCTCCGGTCCGGGGCGGGCGATGCCGAAACGCAGCCGGCCCCGGTGAGGGCCAGCGCCGCCAGCGTGAGCGCGCGCCTCATCCCTCGTCCTCAGTTGCCTGGCGCTCGAGGATCCGGTAGAGCGTGCGGCGGTCGATTCCGAGGAGTTCGGCGGCCCGGAGCTTGTTGCCCCCTGCTTCTTCGAGCACCTTGTTCACGTACCAGCGCTTCACCTCCTCGAGTGTCATTCCCGCAGCCGGTAAACGGGGGGTGCGGCCGGACTCCTCGCGGAGCTGGGGCGGGAAGTCGTCGGGTAGAAGCGTCTCCGAGGAGGACAGCGCCACCGCGCGCTCGATGACGTTCTCGAGCTCGCGCACGTTGCCGGGCCAGTGATAGGCGACGAGCAGCGCGAACGCTTCGGGCGCGAGGCGCTTGACCGGGCGCTCGGTCCGGTGGGCGAAGGTCTCGAGGAAGTGCTGGGCGAGGAGCGGGATGTCCGACGACCGCTCGCGCAGCGGCGGCACCGTGATCGTGACGACGTTCAGCCGGTAGTAGAGATCGTCCCGGAATCCACCCTCTGCGGCCAGCTTCCGGAGGTCGTGGTTCGTCGCGGCCACCACCCGGACATCCACCGGGATCGGGTCGTTGCCGCCGACGCGGCGGAGGGTGCGTTCCTGGAGCGTCCGGAGGAGCTTGGCCTGGAGCGGCGCGGTGAGCTCGCCGATCTCATCGAGGAAGCAGGTGCCTCCCGCCGACGTCTCGAGGAGGCCCCGCCGCGCGGCGAACGCGCCGGTGAACGCGCCGCGCTCGTGGCCGAACAGCTCCGACTCGAAGAGTGTCTCGGGCAGCGCCGCGCAGTCCACCACGACGAACGGGCGGCCGGCGCGGGCGCTGGCATCGTGGATTGCGCGGGCGACGAGTTCCTTGCCGGTGCCGGTCTCTCCCTGGATCAAAACCGTCGTCTCGAGACTCGCCACGCGCGCGACGAGCTTGTAGATTTCCGCCATCTGGTGCGACTGACCAACCAGGGTTTCAAAGCCGTAGCGGGCCCTGAGCTCCTGCCGGAACTGGAGGTTCTCGCGCGTGAGCCGCCGCGCGTCGAGGGTGCGTCGGACGACGATCTTGATCTCCTCCATCCGGAACGGCTTGGAGAGATAGTCGGATGCGCCGGCGGTGACGGCTTCGATCGCCGTCTCGATGGTGGCGAAGGCCGTGAGGATGACGACCGGCAGGTCGGGCTGGATCTTGGCGAGCCGCTTCAGGACGCCCAGCCCGTCGAGGTCGGGCATGCGGAGGTCAACCAGCGCCATGTCGAAGTGCTCGGCCGCGGCCAGTCGCAGGCACTCCTCACCGCCCGCGGCGAGGCGCACCCGGTAGCCCTCGCGGCCGAGCGCCTCGGCCAGCAGCTCGCGCGCGACCTGATCGTCATCCGCGACCAGGAGCACCGGGGAGGGGCCGGTCACGCTCCACTCCGCACGGCGGGGAGAATGACGCGGAACGTGCTGCCGTGTCCCTCGTCGCTCTCGAGCTCGATCCTGCCCTTGTGCTCCCGCACGATCTCGGCCGTGATGAACAGCCCGAGCCCGGTGCCGCGTCCGGCCTCCTTCGTCGAGAAGAAGGGCTCGAAGATGTGCTTGCGGTTCGCCGGCGAGATGCCGAGGCCCGTGTCGCCGATAGCGATTTCCACTTCCCCCTGATCCGGCCGGGAGCGGGTCGTCATCTCGACCCGTCGGCCGACGGGCGTGGCGTCGATCGCATTCATCAGGAGGTTGAGAATCACCTGCTGGAGCTGGTCCCGCCGGCCCCGCACCGGGGGCAGTGCGGGCTCGGTGCGCACGTCGAGGTCGATCTTGCCGCTGGCCAGCCCCGGGCGAACCAGCTCGGCCGTGTCGCGTGCAAGAGCGTTGAGGTCGACCGAGCTCGGCTCACCGGGTGAGCGCCGGGTGGCGTCCAAGAGACGGCCGATGATCTCGATGACGCGCGCCACCTGGGTCTCGATAACTGCGAGGCGCCGCCCGACATCATCGGTCAACACGTCAGGTGGCAGGTCCTTGCGGAGCAGCTCGAGATGCCCCGCGACCGAGTGCAGCGGCGTGCCGACTTCGTGGGCCACCTCAGCCATGACCTGTCCGGAAAGCGCCAGCCGCTCGGCGTGGCTGAGCCGCCGCTGCATCTCGAAGAGCAGCGCGTTCAGCTGCTCGACCTGTTGGTAGCGCCGGTCGAGCTCGCCGGTGGCCTCAGCGATGCGCGTCCTGAGCTCCTCGCTGAACCGGCCGATACGCGCGACCATCTCGTTGAAGTGGCGGGCGAGGACGCCGAACTCATCCGCCGTCGCTACCGAGACCGCGACGGGCACGCCGTCGTCTGCGGCTGAGGAGATCGCGTCCATGAAGCGCCGGATCGGACGGTCCACGACGAGCTGGATCGCGATACTCATCGAGACGCCCATGAGGACCAGCATTACCGCGGCGAGCGTGAGTGCCCAGAACCGGATCCGCGCCGCCAGCTCCTCGGCCCGCTGCGCCGAGAACTTCACGGCGACCGCGCCGGCCACCACGCCCTCGAGCGTGATCGGGGCCATCACCTCCCAGTGGGCCTCGGTCCCGGTGACGGCGCGCGAGACGACGCGGCCGTTCTGCACCTCCTCGGCGTCGCGCCGACTGAACGGCAGCCGGACGTTCGGCTCGTTCGTGGCGACGACCGTCGTCCCCTCGGGTCCGAAGGTGAGAACATCGAGCTGGAGCACACTGCGACGGATCTCGAGGAGGCGCGCGATCAGCCGACGAAGCGCGGGACCGCTCTCGAGCTCACGGCGGCCGCCGATGGCGGCGGCCACCTCACGCGCGTAGACGATCGCGCGGTTCTGCAGATCTTCTTCGATCGCCTGGCGCGCGAGGATCAGGTTGACCCAGGTGAACCCCGAGGACACGACGAGAATGACCAGTGTGCTGAAAAGAATGAGCTTGTGCCGGACGCTGAGGCGCACGCGATTCCCGGCCCTTCACCCGAGGGCGACGACCCGGCGCTCCCCTCGGCCGTCGTGGCGGCGGCGCCCCGAGCTCGTGACGTTCCCGGCGATCACGCCCGGACGGTAGCACGCCGCGCCGGGCCGCGGCAACGCGCCCCCAGAACGCGTCCGAGATTCTCTGACCACGACGGAGTCTCGCTTCAGCACGGATCTCCCTGTAAGATCTGACGAGGAGGAATGAGCCTATGTGGGGGTCGAAAGCGAAGCTGGCGATGCCGTCGAAAGAGAAGGCGCTTCCAGGCCGAGCCGAGCGTATGCCGGTGCCGGCCGCTCACTTCGTGAACCGTCATCCGCTCACGCCGCCGTTTCCGGCGGGGCTCGAGATGGCGATGTTCGGCCTCGGCTGCTTCTGGGGCTCCGAGCGCAAGTTCTGGGAGGCGCCCGGCGTCTTCGCAACGGCGGTCGGCTACGCCGCTGGCCTCACGCCGAACCCCACCTACGAGGAAGTGTGCACCGGCCTCACCGGCCACAATGAGGTCGTGGCGGTCATCTTCGACCCCAAGCGTGTCGGCTATGACGGGCTGCTGAAGATCTTCTGGGAGAGCCACGACCCGACCCAGGGGATGCGTCAGGGCAACGACGTCGGCACGCAGTATCGCTCCGGCATCTACGTCTACTCGCCGGAGCAGCGCCGCCAGGCCGAAGTCTCACGCCAGGCCTTTCAACGCGTCCTCTCGAAGGCGGGCTTCGGCGCCATCACGACGGAGATCCTCGACGCGCCCGAGTTCTACTACGCGGAGGACTATCACCAGCAGTACCTCGCCAAGAATCCCAGCGGCTACTGCGGCCTCGGCGGCACCGGCGTCGCCTGTCCGACCGGCCTCCTCGAGTCCGCGGGCAGCGGCCGCTAGGCTCGGGCGCTCGCGCGGCCCGCGGTCGCGCCCCCCTTCAGCGCCTGCCAGACGCGCTCGGGGCGGAGCGGCATGTCGAGATGCCGCACGCCGAACGAACGGAGCGCGTCCACCACGGCGTTGACGATCGCCGGCGTGGCGCCGATCGTGGCCGCCTCGCCGATGCCCTTGGCCCCCATCGGGTTGCGCGGCGTGGGCGTCACGGTCTGATCGGTCACGAACGACGGCAGATCATCGGCGTGCGGCACCGCGTAGTCCATGAGTGAGCCCGTCACCAGCTGGCCGTCCGCTCCATAGACCAGCTCCTCGAGGAGCGCCTGCGCGATGCCCTGCGCGAGGCCGCCGTGCACCTGTCCGGCCACGAGCGTCGGGCTGATACGCACGCCGCAGTCGTCGACCGAGATGAAGTCGCGCACGGTGACCCGGCCGGTCTCGCGGTCGGCCTCCACTACCGCGATGTGGGCCCCGAAGGGATAGACGAGCGCGGGCGGGCGAAAGAACTCGGTCGCCTCCAGTCCGGACTCGATGCCGTCGGGAAGCCCCTCGCCGTAGGCGCGCGCCGCGATCGCCTCGAGCAAGAGGGCCTTGTCGGGCACGCCCTTCACCTGGTACCGGCCGTCGATGAAGACGACGTCGTCGGCCGCCGCCTCGAGCATGTGAGCGGCGAGCCGGCGCGCCTTCTCCTGGACCTTGAGCGAGGCCCCGATGATCGCGGACCCGCCCACGGCGAGGCTGCGGCTGCCCCCCGTGCCGTTGCCCATCGGCGTGTTCAGCGTGTCGCCGTGCCGTACCACGATCTTGTCGAACGGCACCCCCAGGTGGTCGGCGAGGATCTGCGAGAACGCCGTCTCGTGTCCCTGGCCGTGGGCCGAGGTGCCCGTGTACGCTGTCACGGTGCCGCCGGGCTCCACGCGCACGACCGCGCTCTCGAAGGGGCCGAAGCCGCACATCTCGACGTAGCAGGACATGCCGATGCCGAGGAGGGTCCGGTCCTTGCGATCCAGCCGGTCCTTCTGCTCCGCGCGGAGCTTCGCGTACCCCGCCAGCGCGAGCGCCTTCGTGAGCGCGCGGTCGTACTCGCCGCTGTCGTAGTTCTGGCCGGTGGGCGCCGCGTACGGGAACGCGCTGGGCGGGATGAAATTCTTCCGCCGCACTTCCTCGGGCGTCCGGGACAGCTCCGCCGCGATCACGTCGACCAGGCGCTCGAGATAGTAGGCGGCTTCCGGCCGTCCTGCACCGCGATACGCGGCGACGGACGTCGAGTTGGTGAAGACGCAGGTCGACTGCAGGTCGACGTGCGCGATCTTGTAGACGCCCACGCCCATACTCAGCGTGAGGTCGGGGATGAACGTGTAGACCGGGTAGGCGCCGATGTCCGCCGTCACCCGCATCCGGAGCGCCGTGATGGTGCCGTCGTCCTCGACGGCGGCCTCGAGATCGGCGACCTGGGCGCGCCCGTGCGTGGTCGCCATCATGTGCTCGACCCGCGTCTCAGTCCAGCGAAGCGGCATCCGGTAGAGCCGCGCGAGCGCGGCGAGAATCGCATCCTCGGGATAGCACCCGAACTTCACGCCGAAGCCTCCGCCCACCTCCGGGGCGATCACGCGGATCAAGTTCTGCGGCATGTCGAGGGCCGTCGCCAGATCGTTGCGGAGGCCGTGCGGCGCCTGGTTCGTCGCCCACACGATGAGTCCGCCGCTGGTCGGGTCGGGCGCGGCCAGCGTCGCCCGCCCCTCGAGCGGAGCGCCGCAGAGCCGCTGGCTCACCATGCGCTGCTTGACGATGCGCTTGGCTTTGGCGAAGACGCCGTCGGGGTCGCCGGCCTTGATCGTGTTCTGGTGCTCGATGTTGTTCGGCGCGTCGTCGTGGATCGGCGGCGCACCTTTGGCCATCGCCGCGAACGGGTCGCTCACTGCCGGCAGCGGTTCCCAGTCGACGACGACGTCCTCGGCGGCGGCGTCCACTGCGATCGCTTCCGACGTCGCGATGACGGCTGCCACGGCCTCGCCGACGTGCCGCACGCGGTCCACCGAGAGCGGGTAGTGCTTGCGTCCGGTGTTGGCCGCCGCGTCCCCGCTGCCGCCTTCGCCGGCGCTGGCCAGTGGCAGCGGCGCGCAGAGCTTGCGGATGTCGCTGCCGGCGACCACCTTGAAGACGCCCGGGCGGCGCAGGGCCGCCGACGCGTCGATCCGGCGAACGCGCGCGTGGGCGTGGGGACTGCGCACGAACGCGACGTAGTGCATGCCCGGCAACGCGAGGTCGCCGACGTAACTCGAGGTGCCCGTGATCAGCCGGGGATCTTCCTTGCGCTTGACTTCCGCGCCCATCAGTCTTGGAGTCGCCATGGTCAGTTAGAATACCCCATGCGCGGTCGCCGTCGAGGACTCCTGGCCGTGCCCCTCGTCGGCCTCGTCCTGGCCGCCTACGCCGCCGGACTCTCCGGCGGCGGGGAGCCGCTGAACGATCGCCGCGCGCCGATCGATCACATCGTCGTGCTCTTCCTCGAGAACCGCTCGTTCGATCATCTCTTCGGGACCTATCCGGGCGCCGACGGGCTGGCGGGCTACCGCGGCCGGCAGGCCGACCCGCGCGGGGTGACGTACGCCACCTTGCCGCAACCGCTCGGGCGCGACCGCAAGGCCGATCCGCGCTTCCCCGCCGATCTTCCGAATGCGCCGTTTCTCCTGCAGAGGTACGTTGGGCCGTTCGCCGAGACCAACAATCCCGTCCACCGCTTCTTTCACATGCAACGGCAGTACGGCGCTGGCGCGGACGGTGTCCCGATGGGCAAGTGGGTGGCGGAGGGGACGAGCGGCGGGATCACCATGGGGTACTACGACCGCGCGGCGAGCCCCGTGCAATGGCGCCTGGCCGAGGAGTTCGTGCTCCTCGACCGCTGGTTCCAGGGGATCCACGGCGGCTCCTTGGCGAATCATTTCTATCTGATCTCGGCGGGCGTGGCGCGGTATCCTGACGCGCCCGCCGCCGAGCGCGCGGCGGGCATCGGGCCCGACGGTCGGGTCGACAAGGACGGCGAGGTGGACCCCGAAGGCTGGGTCGTCAACAATCTCGATCCGCCGTATCCACCGCAACGCACGGAGCACATCCTGCGTGCGCCGCAGGCCACGCCGACGATCGCGGATCGGCTGGACGCGGCCGGAATCACGTGGGTCTGGTACGCCACCGGCTGGGGCGGGGGCGCCGACGCCGTGAAACAGGGCCTCATGCCCCACCACAACCCGTTCCAGTACGTGCGGCGCATCATGGAGACGCCCGAGGGCCGCACCCACATCAGGGACGCCTCCGAGTTCAGCCGGGCGCTCCGCGACGGCGGCCTGCCATCCGTAGCGTTCGTGAAGCCGCACTGGAAGGACAACGCTCACGCGGTGTCCTCGACGGTGGGCGCGGGCGACCGGTGGGTCGGCGAGATGGTGCGAGAGGCGATGTCGAGCCGCTACTGGCCGCGCCTCGCCGTGGTCATCACTTACGACGAGGGCGGCGGCTGGTTCGATCACGTCCGCCCGCCCGCGGTGGACCGCTTCGGGCTCGGCACGCGCGTGCCGGCGCTCGTCGTGTCGCCGTACGCGAAACGCGGCGTCGTCGGCCATCGAGAATACGATCACGCCTCGGTCCTGAAGCTCATCGAGTGGCGGTTCGGGCTGGCGCCCTTGACCGATCGCGACCGGCGAGCCGCGGCGCCGCTCGAAGCGTTCGACTTCACCCAGGCCGCGCGTGCCCCCGTGTCGCTGCCGTGAACCGTCGTCCCGCGAGCGCCTGAGCGTGGCCGATCTGCTCGACGCGGTCGAGATCGAGACGGCGCCCACGCCGACCGCCAGCATCGTCTGGATGCACGGTCTCGGCGCCGACGGCCACGACTTCGTGGACGTCGTGCCCGAGCTCCACTTGCCCGCGCGTCCCGGCGTGCGGTTCGTGTTTCCTCACGCGCCGATGCGGCCCGTGACGATCAACGGCGGCTACGTGATGCGCGCCTGGTACGACATCCGCGATGACGGCGGCGTGCGGCGTGAAGATGCCGGGGGCGTGCGCGCCTCCCAGAAGGCGATCGAGGCGTTGATCCAGCGTGAGAAGGCACGCGGCGTCCCCGCGGCGTCGATCGTGCTGGCCGGCTTCTCGCAGGGCGGCGCCATGGCGCTCCACACGGGTCTGCGCCACGCCGAGCGTCTCGCCGGCGTCCTGGCGCTCTCGTGTTCTCTGCCGCTCGACGACACGCTGGCCGCCGAGGGAGCGCCGGCGAATCGCGATGTCCCGATTTTTATGGCGCACGGCGCGCACGACCCGATGATCCCGATGGCGCGTGCCCGCCGCGCGTACGAGACGTTGACGGGGCTAGGCTATCGCGTCGAGTGGCACGAGTATCCGATGCCGCATTCGGTGTGCGCGGAGGAGATCGCCGATATCACGGTGTGGCTCGGCAAGGTGCTTGCCGCGGTGCGTCCTTGACTCGTTGACAGACCGCGGGCGCGGGCGTTGACTATGAGTCGACGGGAGGACGGGCGCCGCCTCCTGGTCGTGGGATTAACCGCAGTGGAGGTGGAGATGGAGACACCGCCCGGCTCGAGTGGCGCGCCGCTGATTGGTCCGTCACCGGCGGCGCGCCTAACCCACTGATCGCTCCACTGGTCCCGGCGCACGCCGGGACGCGCAGCCCTTGGGCTGCGCAAGACCACACGTCGCTCGGGGGCGGAGCACCGGTCCCGCCCCCGAGCGTTCCTGTTTCTAAGGTCATGCCCCACCGGAGGCGACGGGCGGGTGCGGTAGGGGGCGACGGGATCGTTTCCCGCCTCGCCCTAGGCGGACGCGATGCGCCCGGATGGAGCCCAGCCGCGACCGGGCAGCGAGCGCGGGCCGCGTGGTCCCGCCGCCCCCTACCGCACCCGCCCGTCGCCTCCGCCTGCCAGCGAAGGCCTAAATATGAGTTCTGGGATGGACACTAGGCGGTCGCGACCAGCCGGAGGTCCTCCACCAGCATCTGGTAGAGCTTCGCCTCCTGCGCCGGGTCCTCGCCGCGCAGCACGGCGGAGGGGTGCAGGGTCGCGATCGTCCTGGGCGCCCAGCGGGTCGCCGCAAAGCGACCGCGGTCCTTCATGATGCGAAAGCCGGCGCCGAAGATCGCGCGGGCGGCGGTGGCACCGAGACAGACCAGGATCTCCGGCTTGATCGCGGCGAGCTCCGCGTCGAGCCACGGGCGGCAGGCGGCGAGCTCGTTCGCCCGCGGCGTCTGATGGATTCGCCGCTTGCCACGTGCCTCGAACTTGAAGTGCTTGACTGCATTGGTGACGTAGAGCCGCTCGCGCTCGAGCCCCACGTCGGCCAGCGCGCGGTCGAACACCTCGCCGGCCGGGCCGACGAACGGCGCGCCCTTGAGATCTTCCTGATCCCCCGGCTGCTCGCCCACGAGCACGATGCGCGCGTCGGCGGGACCGCGGCCGAAGACCGTCTGGGTGGCATGGCGATAGAGATCGCACCCGGTGCAGCTCGCCGCGGCCACGCGGAGCGCAGCGAGCCCGGCGCCTGCGGGAACAAGCCGCGCAGCGCCCTCGCCTTCCGGCTCCCCCTCGCTTTCCTGCATTGCGAGTGCGCCGAGCCGCCGGACGCCGGGGTCGCGCGCGTCATTCAGGAGATCGTGATTCTCGTGGACCAGCCGCCAGAGCGTCTCGTAGAGGATCTGCCAGCGCGCTGGATCAGACGCGGCCGCCGCCCGCCGCCCGAGGTCCAGGAACCGGCGCGGCACCCGCACGGCGCCAGATGAAGACGCCGTGGCGTCGGCAATGAGCGACGGCTGTGCGCCGGACGCGGTCTCCCGCCAGCGCACGTCCGCGGGCGGCACGCCGTCCCGCAGCAGCGCGCGCGCGGCCGCCTGCCATCCCTCGAACGTCGGCTCGAATTCGACCGCCCTCACGGACATGGGTCCTATCCGGGACCTCCTTCTAGCGCTTGCGGTCGAAGCCGAAGAAGCCGTCCTTTGGCCGGGCGTGCGCGTGGTAGTGGTCAGGGATGTTGCGCATGTGACCGTCTACCCAGAACTCGCCGAGCCGCGCCGTGGCGACCTCGCGCAGGCGCTCGCGCATGTGGGCCACGTGCGCCTCGGGCGGCGTGGTGCCGTGGAAGCGCCAGACCACCATGGGTGTCCCGCAGATCTCGCACTCGGCGATCCAGCAGATCTCGTCTTCCCAGAACCAGGGCGTGAGCTTCAGGGCGCGGCAGAGATCGCAGTCCGTCGCGCGAGTGAACTGCGGGCTGGACGGGGGAGTGACGCTCACGGCCCTACCCTACCTCATCCTTCGCGCGCCCGCGCCGGCGCTGCGAGGAGGCCGATCCCCGCCACCACGAGCGCCCCGGCGAGGAGCCAGAACACCGGCTCGTAACCGCCCAGAGCCACCTGCAGGAGCGCGGCGGTGAAGGGCGCGACCGCGCGAGCGCCGTTCGCCCCGAGCGCGATCGCGCCGCTGATCGATCCGTAGTGACGCGGTCCGAAGATCTCGGCGACCGTCGTCGCGCGCGCCAGCGTCGCCATGCCGTTGGCCGCGCCGAGCATGATCACCATCGGCGCCAGGGTCGGCAGGCGCCGCACCAGGGCGAGCTGGGCCAACGACACCGCCTGGAAGACAAAGATCGCGACCGTGACGATGCGGTGGCCGAAGCGCATGACGATCGGCCCGAAGATGAGGCGCGCCGGGAGCTGCATGGCGCCCATCCAGCCGATCATGGCGGCCGCGAGCGTGGGCGAGTAGCCGCGGTCGCTCAGGTACGGGATGAGATGGACGGTGACCGTGTTCGTCGTGAAGTTGCTGGCGAGAAAGGCGAGCCCCAGCACCCAGAACACTCCGGTCCGCGCCGCGGCCTCGAGCGTCAGCCCGGGCACCGGGGCACCCGCCTGCGCCGCCGTCGTGTCGCGTGGGGCGAGCCGCGGCGGGCGCCGAAGCACGAGGGCGTGGATCGGAATCGTCGGCACCGCGAGGATCAGCGCGAGGGCGGTGAGCGCGCCCCGCCAGCCGAGCCGGCCGACCAGCCAAGCCTCGAACGGCATGAAGATGGTGCTCGCCAGCGCCGCCACGAGCGTCACGACGAGGAGCGCGCGGTCCCGGCCCTGCATGGGAAACCAGCCGACGATTGCCGCGAAAGCCGGCTCGTAGAGCGTCGCCCCCATGGCGAGACCCATGAGGGCCCAGACCGCGTAGAGCGCGCCGAGGCTCTCGACGCGCGACCACGCGAGCAGAAGTGCCGCGCCCAGGATCGAGCCGAGCGTCATGATTTCACGGGCGCCATGCCGGTCGATCCAGCGTCCGATGGGCAGTGCCCCGAGCGCAGAGGTCAAGAGCCCGATCGAGAGGGCGCCGGTGATCTCGACGCGCGAGAAGCCGAGATCGGCCTCCATCGGCCGGAGCATGACCGGGAAGCCGTAGTAGAGGATGCCCCACGACACCGTCTCGGTGATCGAGAGGCCGCCCACGACGATCCAGCCGTAGTAGACGCGCGGGGAGGCGGTCAGCGGCTCAGCGACCTTCGGCGGGCGCTGCTCGCAGGATCATGCAGGTGCTCACGGCATGCGCGACCAGCTTACCGTCCGCGTCGAGCACGTCGCACTCGATGAGTCCGAGCGTGCGCCCGGCGTTCTTGACGAGGGCACGCGCCGCGATGCGGCCCGTGCGAACCGCCCGAAGGAAGT
>QHSV01000524.1 GCA_003221655.1 Candidatus Rokuibacteriota bacterium | reverse complement strand
CTTCCTGGCGCGCGGCATGGATCCGGAGGCCGCCTTGCAGTCGAGCGTGTACCTGCATGGGAGCGCCGGAGACATCGCCGCCGAGCGCGTCGGGGAGGAGGCGCTGATCGCGCGCGATGTCGTCGCGGCGATCCCCGAGGCGTTCCGGAGGCTGGGTGGCGCCTCGGGCTGAGATCACCAGTGAGCGACCCGAGGAGACGGAAGACGCCGGCGAGCGTCTGGGCCGTACCCTCGGGCCCGGCGCCGTCGTCGCGCTGACGGGGGAGCTCGGCGTCGGGAAGACCTGCTTCATCCAGGGGCTCGTTCGCGGCCTCGGCGTCACTGGTCGCGCGACGAGCCCGACCTTCGTGCTCATCAACCAATACCCCGGCCGCGTGCCCGTCTATCACGTCGACGCCTACCGGACCGAGAGCCTGACCGAGCTGATCGATCTGGGCCTTCTCGAGCTGTTGGGCGGCGGGGGAGTGACGGTCATCGAGTGGGCGGACAAGCTGGAGTCGCTACTGCCGCCCGAGGCGATCCACGTGCACATCGATGGCGTCGGCGACCAGCCCCGGGCGATCACGATCCGCACGTGAGCGCAGGTACCGTATCGGACTCGTCGCATTGACCGGCAGGCGCGACTCGCGTACGACAGACGTATGGTGATCGAACGCTGGCCGGAGGCCGAGCGGCCGCGTGAGCGGCTCTACTGGAACGGTCCCGAAGCCCTCGCCGACGCCGAGCTCTTGGCCATCCAGCTCGGCTCGGGCACCCGCGGAAAGAGCGCGATCGACGTAGCGCGCGAGATGCTGGCCGCCTATGGTTCGTTGGCCGAAGTTGCGGGCCGCGAGGTCGTGGAGCTCGCGAAACTCTCAGGCATCGGGCCGGCCAAGGCCGCGCGACTGGTCGCCGCGTTCGAGCTGACGCGGCGCCTGAGGGCTCGGACCCCTGGCGTCCGCGTCGTCCTGTCCGGCCCCGCTGAAGCGTACGCAGCCTTTGGGCCGCTCATGGAAGATCTCAAGCGCGAGGTGTTTCGCATCGCGCTCCTCGATGCGCAGAACGGCCTTTTGCGCGACCGAGTGATCTCCCAGGGAACGCTGTCGGCGAGCCTCGTACACCCACGGGAGGTGTTCAAGCCGGCGATTCTCGAGTCGGCCGCCTCGGTGATCCTGCTCCACAATCATCCGAGCGGTGATCCCACGCCAAGCCGTGAGGACATCCGCCTGACGCGGCAGCTCGTCGAATGCGCCCACCTGCTCGATCTCCGCATCCACGACCACCTCGTGATCGGACACGGCAGTTTCGTGAGCCTGGCCGAACGGGGCGTCATCTAGGGCGCCCCGGCCCGGTCTGACCGCTCAACTCTTCGCGATCTTCTCGATGTCTCTCCGCGGCAGCGTCTGCAGGCGTGAAAGGAGCGATTTCACTTTTCGCTCGGACGAGTGATCGGCCAGAATCAACTTCTTGGAGCGGGTCCCGTTCACGATGTAGGCCACCCAGTCGTCGAGATTGGGAGTACCGCGCCACGCGACGGTAACGCCGCTGAAGCGCAGGCGTCGCCGGCCTTCCACCTTCGCAAGTGGTTTCCTGCTACTGCCGTCCATCGTGCTTTGTACCTCCAGACAGGGCCGGTCCTGACGGCTGCGGTGCGGCGTTGGAATGAACCGAGAACATCGCCCGCCAACCTTACGAGCGCCGTGATTTCAGTGTCAAGTTCTCGTTTGTCCGCGAAAAATGCGAGCCAGATGCGCCGCTGCGAGGTGGACCCGCGTAGAATCCGGGATTCTTTGTGGGTGTGCTCTCCGTGGACGAATGGGCCGTCATATTTCGGCGACGCACCTGCGAGACCGCGTCAGACGGTGTGTTTTCGCTATCTGTGGACACCTGTGGACAAGTGGATAAGGTGTGGGCATTCTTGGGGCCGACCGAGCGCGCTCAACGGCCGTCGAGGAGACGCTCGAGGATCTGTCGCGCCAGGATCGGCCCCCGGGTGACGAATCCAGTGAAGTATCCAATCGCGTTCGCGCCTTCGTGGAGGAGTTGCCACGCTTTTTCGGGGGAATCCACGCCGCCGGTCGCGATGATCTCGATGTCGGCGCCGAAGGCTCGGCGTGTCCGGCGCAAGTTTTCGAGCGTCGCGGGAAACAGGTCGGGACCGGAGAGCCCCCCGGTGCTCTGCGAGAGGCGCCGATCCGCCACCTTCTGGGTGTTCCCGTAATTGACGATGCGGACGCCGGCGGCCAGTGCCGCCGGGATGATTTCACGCTCGTTGACCTCCGCGAAATCGGGCGAGAGCTTGACGATGAGGGGCTTGGTCGTCGCCTTGCGCAGCTCGCGGAGCAGCGTGGCGAGCTCGGACGGCTTCTCGCTCCACTCGTAGACCAGCTTCGTGTTCGGTGAGGAGATGTTGAACTCGACCAGGTCGCCGAGCGTCCCGAGTTCGCGCACGAGCTTCACGTAGTCGTCGATCGACTCGCCGGCCACGCTCACGATCAGCGGCACCCGGTGGGGGAGTGACGCCACTGC
>QHSV01000076.1 GCA_003221655.1 Candidatus Rokuibacteriota bacterium | reverse complement strand
CGCCACTCGGCGACCAAGTCCCTCTTGGAGCGGCGCGACGTCATCGTCGTCGCCTCCGTCTCGTGTATCTACGGCATCGGCGAGCCCGACACCTACCAGGGGCTGCACCTCGAGCTCAGCAAGGGCGACCGGATCGACCGGGACGAGATCATCCGGCGGCTCATCGCGGTCCAGTACGAGCGGAACGACTACGACTTCCACCGCGGCACGTTCCGCGTGCGGGGCGACGTGGTCGAAGTCTTCCCGGCGAACGAGGAGTCGATCGCGCTCCGGATCGAGCTCTTCGGCGACGTCGTCGACGCGATCTCTCGGATCGACCCGCTCCGGGGCGCGGTCCTCGAGCGCGTCGACCGGGTCCACATCTACCCCGCGAGCCACTACGTCACCGAGGCCAACCAGCTCGCGCGCGCGTTCGAGACCATCCAGGAGGAGCTCGCGGACCGGCTCGCGTTCCTCCGCCAGCGCAACCGCCTGCTCGAGGCGCAGCGGCTCGAGCAGCGAACCCTCTTCGACATCGAGATGCTGCGCGAGCTCGGCTATTGCCACGGGATCGAGAACTACTCGCGTCACCTGACCGGACACCGGCCGGGGGAAGCCCCGCCGACGCTGATCGATTACCTGCCGAAGGACGCGCTGGTCGTCATCGACGAGAGCCACGTCGCCGTGCCGCAGGTCCGCGGCATGTATTACGGGGACCGATCGCGCAAGGAGGCGCTCGTCGAATACGGGTTCCGGCTGCCCTCGGCGTTCGACAACCGGCCGCTCACGTTCGACGAGTTCACGCGGCTCACGGGCCAGACGATCTACGTCTCCGCGACGCCGGGCCCCTACGAGCTCGAGCTCGCGGCCGCCACGCTCGCCGAGCAAGTGATCCGCCCGACAGGGCTCATGGATCCACGCATCACGGTTCGGCCCGCGAAGGACCAGGTCGACGACCTGCTCGGCGAGCTCCGGGCCCGAGCCGATCGCGACGAGCGTGTCCTGGTGACGACGCTGACCAAGCGGATGGCCGAGGACCTGACCGAGTACTACCAGCAGCTCGGGCTCCGGGTCCGCTACCTGCACTCCGACATCGACACGCTCGACCGGGTCGCGATCATCCGCGACCTCCGACTCGGCAAGTTCGACGGCCTCATCGGGATCAACCTCCTGCGCGAGGGCCTCGACATCCCGGAAGTGTCGCTCGTGGCGATCCTGGACGCCGACAAGGAAGGCTACCTCCGTTCGGCGACCTCGCTCATCCAGACGGCGGGGCGGGCGGCGCGCAACGTCAACGGCGAGGTCATCATGTACGCCGACCATGTCACGGCCTCGATGGCGGCCACGCTCCGCGAGACCGAGCGTCGGCGTGAACTGCAGCGCGCCTACAACGACGCGCACGGGATCACGCCGGAATCGATCAAGTCCTCGATCCGCGAACTGCTCCAGACGATCTACGAGCGCGACTACTACACGGTGCCGGTGGAGGAACCGGCGGCGGAGACCTTCGAGTCGCCGGCGGCGCTCCAGTCGCGTATCCTCGAACTGGAGGCGCGGATGAAGGAGGCGGCCAAGCGCCTCGACTTCGAGCAGGCGGCCGAGCTTCGAGACAGGCTCAAGGCGCTTCGCAAGCAGCAGCTCAAGTGAGCACGCTGGAAGACAAGGTCGCCCGGGTGCCCGACCGGCCCGGCGTGTACCTCTACCGGGACGGCAAGCAGCAGGTCCTCTACGTCGGCAAGGCCGCGTCCCTGCGCAGCCGCGTGCGATCCTACTTCCAGGAGTCTCGTCCACGCGACCCCAAGACCGACGCGCTCGTGCGCCAGGTCCGCGACCTCGAGTACATCGTCACCGACAACGAGCTCGAGGCCCTCATGCTCGAGGCCAACCTGGTCCGGAAGCACCGGCCCCGGTACAACATCATCCTGCGCGACGACAAGCACTATCCGTTCCTGAGGCTCACCACGAACGAGGAGTTTCCACGGCTGGTGGTGGCCCGGCGGGTGCAGCGCGACGGCGCGCAATACTACGGCCCGTTCTATCCAGCCACCGCGATGCGCGAGACCCTCCGGCTCACGCGCCAGCTCTTCCCCCTGCGCACCTGCTCGATCACGATCGACGGCTCGCTCGAGCGGCCGTGCATCCAGTACGCGATCCACCGCTGCAACGCGCCCTGCACGGGCTGGGAGACTCGCGAGGGATATGCGAAGACGGTGCAGGACGTCGTGCACTTCCTGGAAGGACGGGACGAAGAGCTGGCGCGGCGCCTCACCAAGGAGATGGAGGAGGCCGCCGGCGAGCTCAAATTCGAGCGCGCCTCCGTGCTCCGCGACCAGATCCAGTCCCTCAACAAGGTCCGCGAGCGCCAGAAGATCATCTCGACGGACGACGTGGATCAGGATGTCGTCGGCGTCGTGCGCCAGGGGGGCGACGCGTGCGTGGAGCTGTTCTTCGTGCGCAAGGGCCGGCTCGTCGGTCAGGAGCCCTTCTTCTTCGATCGCGTCGCCGGCTGGAGTGACGGCGAGATCCTCTCGGCGTTCGTGCGCCAGTTCTACGGTAAGGCGGTCCCGCCGGCGCCCGAGATCCTCCTGTCCGAGGAGCTGCCCGAGGCGGAGCTGACGACCGAGTGGCTCGCGACGCTCGCCGGCCGCCGCGTGCAGCTGCACGCACCTCAGCGGGGAACCAAGCGGCAGTTCGTCGCGATGGCCGAGGCGAACGCCGTGATCGCGCTCCAGAACCGCCTCCTCTCCCGCGACAACCGCCAGCAGCTCGTTCTCGAAGAGCTCCAGCGCGCGCTGAGCCTGCCCGGCCTCCCGAACCGTATCGAGGGATACGACATCTCCAACATCCAGGGAACCGAGCAGGTCGGCTCGATGGTCGTCTGGGAGAATGGCGGCCTCAAGAAGGACGACTACAAGCGCTTCCGCATCCGGACCGTCGCCGGCGCCGACGACTTCGCCTCCATGGGCGAGGTGCTCACGCGGCGCTTCGCAAAGGCGCTCGAGCAGGGAAGCGCGCTGCCCGATCTCGTCCTGATCGACGGCGGCCGCGGCCAGCTCAACGTCGCGCTCAAGGTGCTCCAGGATCTCGGGCTCGATTACATCCCGGCCGTCGGGCTCGCAAAACGGGCCGAGGAGGTGTACCAGGCCGACAGCCTGCACCCGCTCGTCCTCGATCCGACGTCGCCCGCGCTCCACACGCTCCAGCGGATCCGGGACGAGGCGCATCGTTTCGCGATCACCTACCACAAGAAGCTCCGGGCGAAGCGCACGATCCAGTCGGTGCTCGACGCGATTCCCGGCGTCGGGCCGACGATCCGGACAAGCCTCCTGAAGACGCTCGGCTCCGCGCGCCGCGTCCGTGACTCCTCAGTCGCCGAGCTGGCGGCGGTGCCGAAGGTCACCCCGAAGCTCGCCCAGCGGATCTTCGACCACTTCCACCCGCCGCCGGTGGGGGAACCGCGATCCACGCCAGACTGTTACAATGACGCAAGCCAACCAGGCTCAGGGGGAGGTGACGCCTCATGAAGAAGCTCATGGCTGTCACGGCGGTAGCGGTCGCGCTGGCCTTCACCGCGGGAGGAGCGTTCGCGAGCTCCTGTCCGAAGGTCATCAAGGAGGGTCGGGACGCGGCCGCCAAGATGAAGATGGACGATCCGAAGGTGAAGGCGGCGGTCGCCAAGCTGGACGAGGCGCAGAAGCTCCATGACGGGGGCAAGCACGCGGACTCGCTCAAGCTGGCCAACGAGGCCGCGGCGGATCTCGGCGTGAAGAAGTAGTCGCACAAGTTTCGGCGTGGCGCGGCAGATCCCAGGGCCGCGTCACGCCGCGGTCCCGGCTCGGATGCGAGACGCGGACGCCGCACCGCCCCCCCAGCACTTCTTGCCCCTGTCTGCTAAGGATGTTAAAAATTTAAGCGAATCATGTCGACCGACCGGTATCCGTTCCGCGAGATCGAAGCCAAGTGGCAGGGGATCTGGGAAACGACGAAGCAGTTCCGAGTCCACGAAGATCCCAGCCGGCCGAAGTTCTACTGCCTCGAGATGTTCCCGTACCCGTCCGGCCGGATCCACATGGGTCACGTGCGCGTCTACGCGATCGGCGATCTCCTCGCCCGCTACAAGTGGATGCGCGGGTACAACGTGCTGCACCCGATGGGCTGGGACGCCTTCGGGCTGCCGGCCGAAAATGCCGCCATCGAGCACGGCGTGCACCCCGTCATCTGGACCTACGAGAACATCGACTACATGCGCACGCAGCTCATGAGGATGGGGATCTCCTACGACTGGGACCGGGAGGTCACCACCTGCGACCCGGCCTATTACAAATGGGAGCAGCTCATCTTCATCAAGATGCTCGAGCGGGGCCTCGCCTACCGGAAGCGCTCGACGGTGAACTGGTGTCCGTCCTGCCAGACGGTTCTCGCGAACGAGCAGGTGGAGGACGGCCGGTGCTGGCGGTGCGACTCCGAGGTGGCGCCGCGCGAGATCGACGGCTGGTTCTTCAAGATCACCAGCTACGCGGACGAGCTTCTCGCCTGGTGTGATCGGCTGCCCGGCTGGCCCGAACGCGTGCTGACGATGCAGCGTAACTGGATCGGCAAGAGCGAGGGGGCCGAGTTCGATCTGCCGGTGGCCGGACACCACGGTCTCTCCATCCGCGTCTTCACGACGCGGCCGGACACCGTCTTCGGCATGACGTACGCGGTGCTGGCCCCGGAGCACCCGCTCGTCGACCAGGTCGTGACCGACCCCGCCGAGCGCGCGGCCGTCGCGCGATTCCGCGCCGAGGTCGCGCGCCAGTCAGAGATCGAGCGGACGGCCGCGGATCGGCCCAAGCGGGGGCTCCGCCTGTCGGCCCGCGTCCTGAATCCATTCAACGAGGCCGCGGTCCCGCTGTTCCTCGCCGACTACGTCGTCATGGGCTACGGTACCGGCGCCATCATGGCGGTTCCCGGCGAGGACGAGCGCGACTGGGAATTCGCCGAGCAGCACGGCCTGCCGATCATCGAGACGGTCGAACGTCCTGACGGATGGACCGGGAAGGCGTACACCGGCGATGGCGTCAAGATCAACTCCGGGTTTCTCGACGGCCTCGCGGTCGACGAGGCGAAGCGGCGGGCGACCGACTGGCTGGTCTCGCGCGGCCTCGGCGCCGCGAAAGTCAACTACCGTCTGCGTGACTGGGGCATCAGCCGCCAGCGGTACTGGGGCGCGCCGATCCCGGTGCTCTACTGCGACGCCTGCGGTGTGGTGCCCGAGGCCGCGCAGAACCTGCCGGTCACGCTGCCACGGAACGTGCAACTCTCCGGCAAGGGCGGCTCGCCGCTGGCGAACGTCGCGAGCTTCGTCAACGCCATCTGTCCTCGATGCGGCGGCCCCGCGCGGCGCGAGACGGACACGATGGACACTTTCGTAGAGTCGTCGTGGTACTTCCTTCGCTATTGTTCGCCCGGCTACGACCGCGGGATGTTCGAGCGGAGCGCGGCGGACTACTGGATGCCGGTCGACCAGTACATCGGCGGCATCGAGCACGCGGTGCTCCATCTCCTCTACGCGCGGTTCTATACGAAGGTGCTCCGCGACCTTGGCCTCACCACAATCGACGAGCCGTTCACGGCGCTGCTCAGCCAGGGCATGGTCATCAAGGACGGCGCGAAAATGTCGAAGTCGAAGGGCAACGTGGTCTCCGACGACTTCGTCCGCGAGAAGTACGGCGCCGACGCCGGGCGCCTGTTCGAGCTTTTCGCGGCGCCGCCGGAAAAAGATTTGGAGTGGAACGACCAGGGCATCGAGGGCGCCTCGCGCTTCTTGAACCGCGTCTGGCGCTTCGTCGTCGGACATCTGGCCGAGCTCGGGGGGGGCGAGGCGCCCCCCCCGAGTGCCCCCCCGGATCGCGCAAGGGCTGCAACAGTTCCGACGCCGACGACGGAGGCCGGGCGCGCCTTCCGTCGGGCCATCCACGAGACCATCCGCCGCGTGACCGACGACATCGAGCGCGAGTTCCACTTCAACACCGCGATCGCCGCGATCATGGAGCTCGTCAATGCGCTCCAGGCCTTCGCGGCCGCCTCCGGCGACGGCACCGGCGATAGGGCCGCCCCGGAGCGCGCCGCGCTTCTCCGCGAGGCCGTCGAGACCACGCTCCTTCTCCTCGGTCCCTTCTGCCCGCACGTGACCGAGGAGCTCTGGTCGCTTCTCGGCCACACGGAGAGCCTCTTCAAACAGCGCTGGCCGGTGGCGGACCCGGGGGCGCTCCAGAAGACGGAAGTCACGGTCGTCGTGCAGGTCGACGGCAAGGTGCGCGGACGTCTGGTCGTCGACGTCGACACTGCGGACGACCAGATGCGGCAGCTGGCCCTCGGCGACGACCGCGTCAAGCCGTGGGTCCGGCAGCGCAACGTCGAGAAGGTGGTCGTCGTCCCGAACCGTTTGGTCAACATTGTGACGCGCGCGTGACGGGGCCGGTCCGCCCGCTCGCGCTCGGCCTCGTCCTGCTCGCCGTCGCGCTCGCGGGCTGCGGCTATTCGTTCCGCGGAAACCTCCCGGACCACATCCAGACGGTAGCGATACCGGTCTTCGCGAACAAGACCGGAGAGCCGGCCGTCGAGAACTTCCTCACGAGCGCGGTCGCGGAGGCCTTCTCCACCAATGGCCGGCTCCGCGTGGTCCAGCGGGAAGACGCGGATGCTATCCTCGAGGGGGAAGTGATCAGCTACTCCCTCGAATCGATCGCGTACGATTCAAAGGCCAACGTGCGCCAGTATCGGCTGGTGGTGACGATGAATCTCCGATTCCGCGACGTGCGTCGGAACACGGTGCTGTTCGAGGAGCAACGCCTCCGGGAGAAGGCCGACTTCCGGGTCTTGAATGCCGTATCGCAGACCATTTCACGTGAGGAATCGGCCGTACGCTCGGCCGCGATCGACATCGCGCGGGCGATCGTGAGCCTGACCGTCAACCGCTTTTGAGCACGCTGACCGGGCGGCGAGCGCCGCAAGACCTCACACCGTTGACCGGGCGAGCGACGCCGGCGGGGCCACAAGCACCTACAGGCTTGACCAGGCGAGCGGCGCCACCAGCACCTACAGCAGGCCACCCTCGGTCGCGCCGACCTCCCAGCCCTCGATAAATGGACTACGCGGCGTTCGTGCGCCAGCTCGACCGCGGCGAGGCCCCGCCGATAGCCCTCCTGCACGGCGGCGACAGCCAGCTCCTCGACGACGCGCTCGACGCGGCGACCCGCGGGCTCTTTCCGGATCGCGCGCTGGCTGCCTGGGGTCGCGAGGTATTCGATGGGCGCGAGCGCGGCGTCGACGAGATCGTGCGCTCGGCCATGACCCTGCCGCTCGGGTCCGGCCGACGACTGGTCGCCGTCCGGCGCGCCCAGGCCCTGGCCGCGAAGGGAGCGGACGTGCTCACCGTCTACGCCGCAAGCCCGAATCCCGCGACCTGTCTCTTGCTGCTGGCCGACGAGCCGCTGCGCGCCTCGCGCGAGCGCCGGGTCGACCACTGGCTGCTCGCCGGCCTGCCGGCCACCGCGATCGTCGAGCTTCCGACCCGGGGATCACGCGAGCTCGCGGGCTGGCTCCGCCAGCGCGCCGCGCTCGAAGGGCTGACCATCACCGACGAGGCCGCGCGGCTCCTCGTCGAGCTGACGGGGGAGGACACCGCCACGCTGCTGGGCGAGGCGCGCAAGGCCGCGCTCGCAGGTGGACCCGATAACCGCGCTGTCGGTGTCAAGGACGTCGGCGCGATCGTGGGCGAGCGTCGGCTCGATGCGATCTTCGACCTGACGCGCGCCGTCGAGCGCCGCGATCTCGCCGGCGCGCTCAAAACGCTCGACCGGCTCCTCGCCACCGAGGACGCTCCCCTCTTGCTCTCGGTCCTGGCGCGCGACGTGAGGACGGCGTGGACAGCGCTCGCGTGGCGGCGTCGGGGCCGGACGGTCGAGGAAATCGCCCGCATGCTGCGCCGGCCACCCGCGGTCATCGAGGCACTCACTGGCCCCACGAGCGGCTCCGAGGCCCTCTTGGCGCGGAGGCTCCGACGGTGCTGGGACGCGGACCGCCGGCTCAAGAGCAGCGGCGAGCCGCGCGCGGAGATGGCCGCCCTGGTGGCCGATCTGTGCGCGGAGGGGTGATCGGCTACTCGATCCTCCTCGGCCTCCTCCTCGGGGGGACGAGCATCGGCGGGATCGCAGATGCCGCCGAGCGCTGCACCGATTGCGTGACCGCCGGTGCCTCGTACGTCGCGTTGCGCATCCCGCCCGGAACACCGCTCGCTGGTTATGGCGGCATGCCGCGACGGCTGGTGTTTCCCGACGTCTTCGACCGGTACGCCCATGCGTTCTGGTTCAGGCCGTCGGTCGGCGAGCACGACCCGGTGGCCGCGCGAGCGCTGGTGCTGGAGAGCCGGGCCGCGAGGCTGGCATGGGTCACGCTCGACCTCATCGCGGTCGATGGTTCCTTCACCCGGGCCGTTCAGGGTCGCCTGGCGCGCGCCGGCGTCCCGGCGGCGACGCTCATCGTCTCGGCCTCCCACACCCACTCAGGCCCTGGCGCCTGAAAGCCGCTCGATTCCGAGATCGTCGTCGTCAAGGTCACGAGCGCCGCAGGGAAGCCGCTCGCGCTGGTGTGGAACTTCGCCATCCACGGGACAATGCTCCCCGCGGGAAATCTTCACCTGTCGGGCGACGTGATGGGGGCTACCTCCGCGCTGCTCGAGCAGAGGCTCGGGGCGCCGGCCCTCTTCGTCAACGGTGCGGTCGGCGACGTGAGCCCGGCCGCCCATGGGCTGGCCGCGCTACGCGCCACAGCCGGGGCGCTCGCCGCCACCGTCGAGGCCGGCTGGGCGCAGGCCAAGCCCGTGCCGGTCACCACCCTGCGCGTCGCGCGGCGCACGGTTCCGCTACCCCGGCCCGCCGTGTCGCTGAAGCGCTGCGTCGGTCGCTGGGTGCCCGGCTTCCTCGCCATCCCTCTCGGGTTCGACCTGCCCGCCGAGACCGAGCTCCTCGCCGCCGCGGTCGGAGACACAGCCTGGGTCACGATTCCCGGCGAGCTGCAGACCTCGTTCGGGCAAGCCATCAAGGGCGAGGCGCGCGGGCTCTTCGCGTCGGTGCTCCTGGCCGGGCTCTCGAACGACTATCTCGGGTATTTCATGAGGCTCGAGGATACCAGGGGCAAGGGGTACGTTGGCTGCGCCACGCTCTACGGGCCCGACGCGGGCGCGTGCCTCACCGACGCGGCCATCGAGTTGCTCTACCGGCTGGGGGAGCGCCCGCGGCCGCTGACGCGTCCGTCACCCCGCTGTGATTCCGGCTCGGGGACACGGTGAGGGCCGGGCGACGCGAGGGCGTGAGAGGGGTTTGGGCTATGGCGCGGCGACGAGACGCCGGGCGAGCGCGGATTTCTTGCGCGCGGCGGTGTTGCGGTGGATCACGCCCTTGCTGACGGCCTTGTCGAGAACGCGGATCGCCTCGAGGACGACCGCAACTCGCGCGGTGCCCTCGGCCGCGCGCGCCGCTTTGACCGTGCCGCGGATCTTCGAGCGCATCGCCCGGTTTCGCAGGCGCCGTCGCTCGTTCTGTCGAATGCGCTTGATCGCCGACTTCGTGTTCGCCACGTGAACGCTCCTTACTTTGTGGTCGCCCCTCGGCCGGCGGGGCCCCAGCCCCGCGACGGCCTGCAGCGCGCACTACGGCATCGGCCGAGTCGATGTCGGGTACGCGGTGCATCATGCCGCAAGGGCGAGAGAATTTCAAGGTGAGCGGAAGCGAGGGGCAGATTGTCCGGGCGCTCGGCGGGATCGCCAGCGCGACCCTGCTGAGCCGTCTGCTCGGCTTCGTGCGTGACATGATCGTGGCGCGGGCGTTCGGGGCCGGGCCCATCACCGACGCGTTCTTCGTCGCGTTCCGCATCCCCAACATCCTGCGGCGCCTCTTGGCCGAAGGTGCCTTGTCCACCGCGATGATCCCGGTCTTCACCGAGTACGCCTCGACCCGAGAGCGTCCCGACCTCCTCCGGATGCTTCGCGCCGTGCTCGGGCTGGCGCTCCTCGCGCTGACGGTGACCACGGTCCTGGGCATGCTCGGCGCGCCCTACATCTTGCGGGTGATCGCCCCGGGCTTCGCGAGCGACCCATCGCAGGCGGCGCTGACGGTGTTTCTGACCCGGGTCATGTTCCCGTACCTGCAGCTCGTCGGTCTCGCGGCGATGGCCACCGGCGTGCTGAATTCGCAAGGGAGGTTCTTCGCGGGCGCGATCGGCCCCGCCGTGCTCAACGTCGGGATGATCGGCGCCGTGCTGCTGCTGGCGCGCCATCTAGAGTCACCGATCCTCTCGCTGGCGATCGGGGTGCTCGTCGGAGGGATTGGGCAGCTGCTCGTTCAGATCCCCAGCCTCTCGGCGTGCGGGTTGCTCGTGGCTCCGTCCTGCGAGCTCCGCCACCCCGCGATCGCACGGATCACGCGACTCCTGCTGCCGGCCGTCTTCGGTCTGGCGGCGGTGCAGGTGATGGTGTTCTTCAACACGCTGCTCGCATCGCTTCTGCCGCTGGGCTCGATCTCGTACCTCTACTACGCCGACCGGGTCATGGAGTTCCCCCTCGGCGTCTTCGGGATCGCGCTCGCCTCGGCATCGCTGCCCGTCATGTCGCGCCAGGCCGCGGCGCGGGACCATGGCGCGCTGGCCGGCACGCTCACCTTCGCCTTGCGCCTGGCGCTCTACGTGTCGGTGCCGGCCACGCTCGGCCTCGTGATGCTCCGGACGCCCATCGTGCGGGTGCTGTTCGAGCGCGGCCGGTTCGGCCCCACGGAGACCGCGGCCACGGCGGAGGCGCTCGCGTGGTACGCGATCGGCCTGGCCGCGTTCGCGGGCTCGCGCATCGCCGCACAGGCTTTCTACGCGCTGGGTGAAGCCGGCACGGCCGTGAAGTGGGGAATCGTTTCGGTCGTCGCGAACGTGGCGGCGGCCACCGCCATGATGGGGCCCCTCGGGCACGCGGGCCTCGCCGGCGCCTCGTCCATCGGAGCGTACGTCAATCTGCTGGCACTCCTGGTCGTCGCGCGCCGGCGGCTCGGCCGGCTCGGCGGACGCACGCTCGTGAGCACCGCGTGTCGAACGGCGCTCGCGTCGCTGCCGCTCGTGGGTTCGTGCTGGCTCGCGCTCGCGCTGTGGCCGGCGCGCCCGTCGCTCCCGCTCGACGTCGCCTGGCTCGCGGTCACGATCGTGGTCAGCGGGGGGCTTTTCGGGGTGGCGAGCGTCGCGCTCGGCTTGTCCGAACGCACCGTGCTGCTGCGGCTCTATTCACGACGCGAGCGCGGTGGTATCGGGGAGGCATGAGGAAGTCCGCGAGCGAAAGCGCTCGACGGCGCGCGTGATGACGGGCGTCCTTCTTGATTCCCGAGCGTCATGATAGAATCCGACGTGGTCACTCTATGACCAACGTGGTCGTCGAGTATCTCGGCGCCCTCCAGGCTGAGCGGGGGGCGACCCGGAATACTCTCGACGCCTACCGCCGCGATCTCACCGACTTCACGCAGTTCTTGAACGATCACCGTCGGAGCCTCGGTCGGGCCGGTCCGGACGACATCGTCGACTACCTCGAGCGCCTGCGGACCCGCGGCCTCGGGCCCTCCAGCGTCGCGCGCCACGTCTCGGCGCTCCGCGGCCTCTACAAGCACTTGGTCCGCGAGGGCGCCCTCCGGCGCGATCCCACCGAGCATCTCGAAGCGCCGCGCCGGCCGCGGGCGCTGCCGCGGACGCTTTCGCGGGAGGCGGCCGCCGCGCTCGTCGAATCGCCGGACGTGACGCAGCCGCGGGGCGTCCGCGACCGGACGGTGCTTGAGCTCCTCTACGCCACAGGCATGCGCGCCTCCGAATGCCTCGGCCTCACGCTCGACGACGTCAACCTCACCGCGGGCTATGTGGTCTGCACCGGCAAGGGGCGGAAGCAGCGTCTCGTCCCCGTCGGCGGGGAAGCCGTGCAGTGGGTGAGGCGCTACCTCCGTGAGATCCGTCCGACGTATACGCGCACACGCGACAGTGGCCGACTGTTCGTGAACCCCCGCGGCGGGCGCCTCTCGCGGCAGTCCCTGTGGACGATCGTGCGGCAGGCCGCGACCCGAGCCGGCCTCCGCCATCGCGTCTCGCCCCACGTGCTCCGGCACTCGTTCGCGAGTCACCTCCTCGAGGGCGGCGCCGACCTCCGCTCGATCCAGGTCATGCTCGGTCACGTCGACATCGCGACGACGCAAATCTACACGCACCTGCCATCGACGGCCGTGCTGCAAATGTATCGACGGTTCCACCCACGGGCGTGAGCGTGGCGAAGCGGGCGCACGTGTATCCGCAAGTCAACATCGAGGCGGCTGACCTCGTTGACGTCGCAGTCGCGGTGGCTCCGGCAGGAATCACGGTGGCCGACGCGCTGGCGCTCGTGCGCAAGCGGAACACTAGCCTGCTCGCGGCGGGTACGGCGTACGTGCTGCGCGACGACCTGGTCCGGGCAGCGTCGCTCGGGCTGGGTGGGCTCCGCGCGGTGGAGATCGCGCGCTCGCTTCCCGCCGTCGAACCAGGCGCCGGCGAGGCGACCGTGCGCCGCCTGCTCGGCGCGGGTGCTCCGTTCGTCGCGGTGCGTAGCCCAAAGGGCGCGAGCGGTGCGGTCAGTGGCCGACTCGCTGGCCCAGGGCTGAGCGACACATCGGCCGCCGGCCGAGTGAATCAGGGCCTCCCGGAAGACGAGCGGGAACTGCTCAGGACGATCGGCCGGATCGCGGAGGAGCACGACAGCCGCGCGTTCCTCGTGGGAGGGCTCGTCCGGGACCTGTGGCGCGGCACGCCGATCGTGCGGCGCGACCTCGACATCGTCATCGAGGGCGATGGCCCCGCCGTGGCTCGCCGCCTCGCGCGCACGGTCGGCGGCACAGTCGTGGAGCACCGCCGGTTCCTGACGGCGTCGATCGCAACGAGTGCGTTCGGACGGATCGACGTCACGACGTCGCGGTCGGAACGCTACGAGTCTCCCGGGGCGCTCCCGCGCGTGATGCCAGCGGGGATCGGCGAGGATCTGCGGCGGCGGGATTTCACGGTCAACGCCATGGCCATCGAGCTGTCCTCGGGGGCGTTCGACCTGATCGATCCGCTCGGCGGGCGCCTCGACCTGGCGCGGCGCCGTCTGTGTGCTCTCCACCCGCTCTCCTACGTCGAGGATCCGACTCGTATCTTCCGTGCCGCGAGGTACGCCGCCCGCCTCGGCCTCGCTCACGACCCGGCTACGGCCCGGGCGCAGACGCTCGCGCTGCGCCTCGCCCCGTATCCCGCGCTGTCGGGCCGGCGGATCGCCGCCGAGCTCCTGCGCGTCCTGGACGAGGCTCAGGCCGGGCACATCCTCGCCGGGCTCGGGCGCTCCGGGGCCTTCCGCCTGCTCGACCCCGGCTACCGATTCACCCAGGCGAACAGGAGCCGTCTGGGCGAGCTTCCCCAGGCGCTGGCTTGGGCCCGCGGGCGCGCCCTCGACGTCGACGCCGTCGGACTCGCCGCGCTCGCGATCGTCGGCGGCCAGCCGTCGGGGGTCGCCGCTGCGGCGCTCGCCCGGCTCGGGTTCTCGGGCGGGCCGCTGGCCATCCTGGAGCGGGCGCTCGCGACCGGCGGAGCGCTCGCCTCGCGGCTCGCCCGGGCCACGGCGCACAGCGCGCGCGCGCGCCAGCTCCGCGCGTGCGCCCCGGTGGAGCTCGCC
>QHSV01000523.1 GCA_003221655.1 Candidatus Rokuibacteriota bacterium | reverse complement strand
TCGAGCTCGGGCTCTGGCTCGACGCCAAAGGCTTTCCGAAGTCGATCCTCGCCACCGCCGCGCGGCGTCAGGTGCCCGTGTTCTGCTGCGGCTTGCCCGACGGCCCGATCGGCGAGGGCTACAGCACCTCAGCCAAGGCGGAGCAGGCGCCCGTGGTCGACTTCTTCAAGGACTACCGGATCGCGACCGACATCATGGACGTGGCCATGATGTCAAAACGGGGGACCTCCGTGGTCTTCCTGGGCGGCGGCGTGCCGAAGGACTTTCTGCAGATCACGGCGACGAGCGTCCGGACCCGCCACGGGAACGCGGATCCCACGCCGCACAAGGCCTCGATCCAGATCACGACCGACAACACTGTGTACGGCGGGCTCGGCGGCGCCACGCTCGCCACCGAGTGCATCTCCTGGGGCAAGGAGGCGCACGGCAGCGACAACGTCATGTGCTTCGCCGACGTCACGATCGCGCTGCCGATCATCTGCCAGGGGCTCTTCGAGCACTTCGGGCGCGGGCACCGGCGCGAGCAGCCCAGGCCGTTGAAGCTCGCCGAGATCTTCTAACCCGTCGGCATGCTGCGCCGCGCTCTACTGCTTACGCTGGCGACGCTGCTCGTCAGTGCGCGCGGCCACGCGCAGGGTGACCGCCCCACGCCCGACTCGTTTCGGATCGAGTGGGCGCGGCGCCCGAGCTGGATGCGCCCGGGGGCGGACGGATACCTGTACAACGATTCACGCTGGCGCCTGACCAACGTTCGCGTGCGCGCCCGGGTGGTCGATGGCAGCGGCCGCGTCGTTCGCGAGACGGTTGTCTCCGTGTTCGGCAACGCGGTGCCTGGGGCGCGGACGTTCTTCGCCCTGCCCCCGCTCGCGGAGGGCGAGAGCTATCAGCTCACGGTCACGAGCTTCGACTTGATCTCGCGAGAAAGCTCGGCGCCCGAGAGCCCGTAAGGATCACGCCTCTCTCGACTACCTGCCTCGGCCGTGACCCTGCCCACGGCCCTCTCCGTGACCCTCGTTGCGGCCGTCCCCGCGACCATCGTCGCGGTCGCGACCGCGATCGTGACCTCTCCATCCCCGCTTGTCCGCCCACTCGCGTCCCCACTCATGCTCCCAGCGGGGTGGCGCTTGCCGTTGCCACTGCTTCCAGTGTCCGGGCGGCACGTGATAGTACCTGACTGGCACCATCAGCACGGGCCGCGGAACGAATTGAGGGGCCACGTGAATCCACGGGCCGTCGTGTCCACGGCTGACGTGCCATCCGCCATCGTTGAAGACCCAATATTGACCGCCGTAAAAGAAGAAGTTCGCCGGTGCGGCAGGAGCGTAGCGGACCGCCGGGGCCCCCGGAACGACCACCAGTTGCGGGGGTGCAGGAAGGCGAATTCCAATGTCCACGTGCACCTGAGCGTTGGCCGGCCCCGACAGCATGAGCGCCAGCAG
>QHSV01000517.1 GCA_003221655.1 Candidatus Rokuibacteriota bacterium | reverse complement strand
TGCGCTGCTCCTCCCCACACTCTCGACGTGGTGGCAGCAGCCGACGACACTACGCGTCGCGCCGCCCGCTGTCCCGGAGGCCCTGCGTTGGGGCCTCGTCGTCATGGCCGTGGGCGTGTTCGTCTCGGGGGTGCGCGACCTGTACGCCGCTGCGCGGCTGCCGCACGGTGACTGGCCGTGGGTCCAGGACCGCGTGGTATGAGCTCGGAACGAAAACGCCGCCGGCAAACGGGCCGGCGGCGTGAAGGCGGCGGCGGGGATCCCGGTCACTCTTTCGGGACCAGGACGATCTCGATGCGGCGGTTGGTGGCGCGGCCTTCCGGCGTCGTGTTGTCGGCCACCGGCTTGAACTCGCCGAAGGCGGCGGCCGAGAGGTTGGCCGGCTCGATGGCCTGCTTCTGGAGATAGCGGGCGACGTTGATGGCGCGCGCGGCCGAGAGCTCCCAGTTGGTCGGGTAGCGCTGCGTGAGGGTGCCAACGATCGGCTTGTTGTCCGTGTGCCCCTCGATGCGGATCGATTTGTCGCTCACTGTCTTGAGGATCTCGATGACCTTGCCGAGCACCACGAGCCCCTCGGGCTTCACCTCCGCCTTGCCGGAATCGAAGAGGATCGCTTCGACCATGTTGACGGTGAGCTTGCCCTTCAGCTCGGAGATCGTCACCTGCCCCTTGTCGATTTCCCCCTTCATCTTCGCGACGAGCTGCTCGTAGGTCGAGCTGACCTCGCGCATCTTTTCCTCGCGCGCCTGCTGCGCCTCGGCGAGCTCCTTCGTGAGTCGGGCGTTGTCGCCCTCGAGCGTGCTGACGCGCTGGCCGAGCTCGCCCGATTTCATCGTCAGCGTGCGCTCGAGCTGCGTCCGGTCGGCCGTCAGCTGCTCGTTGCGCTTGCCCGCGTCGGCGAGCTCGCCCTTGAGCCGCGCGCTTTCTGTGTCGAGCGCGTTGTAGCGGGCCTCGGCCGCCTGGACTGTCTTGGTGTACTCGCTCTTCGAGACGCACCCAGCGGTGCCGAGCGGGACAAGGGCGAAAGCGGTGATCGCGACGAACGTCTTGCGCATCTGTGATCTCCTCGGTCGCAAGCCTGGCGAAGTTGCCAGCGTTTCATTATTGCAAAGGACGCCCCGCACCTCCCAAGAAACCGGGGTGCCCGTTGTCCTTTCACCCCAGTGTCAGGAGAAAGTTCGAGGACCGGGCAAAACGCCTGCAGAGCCCCGAGCCGCTCCCACTCTGCAAAGTAGCGAATAAACAAGACTGGTGAGCGAATCGTGACTTGGCACGCCGAGTGCTCAACGGAGAGCCCCTTGGAGCTGATACACTTCAAAGCCGCCAATCTGGAGGGCCATGAGCATGACGATCGCCTCCACTACGCTCGAAGGAACGGGTACCACTCTGACCGACGCCGACATCGATAACCTGCGGCGCAGCGTGCGAGGCGAGCTCGTCGTCGCCGGCGAAGCCAGGTACGACGAAGCGCGCCGGGTTTGCACGCTGAAGGCGGCGTACGACCCGAAGAACCTGTTCCGCATCAACGCGAACATCGCTCCGTGAGCATCTGAGGCTGCGCCAGGCTGTACAGCCGATCTTTCCCGAGACCTCCTGATCGGAGCGCGATGATGGACGGAGGAGCGACGCCCGATCCTCACGGCGGCGGCTCTGTTGCCGACCGGCTGTGGTGGTACCGCGACGCGCGCCTGCCGGACCCGCCCGTTCTCCGCGCTCGCCGGCGGCCGACTCGACGGGAACGCATCGACGCCCTCGCGTGTCTCGCGGTGTCGACGCTCTGCTTCAGCCGGGCGCGCAGCGAGACGCTGTTCATCGACGACTGGGACTTCTACAACCGGATGCCGCTCGGAGCGCCGATGCTCGTGGCGCTCGTGTTGAACATCGTCGGACTCGCCGCCGTCGGCTTCCTGGCCGTGCAGGCGGTCCGACGTGTCCGACGGCCGGTCTGGCGTCGTCTCGCCGCCGTCGCCGCCGCGTCGACGTTCCTGATCGCGCTGAACTTCGCGCGCATCACGCACGAGAGCGTCGACCGATGGACGGACACGATCGGGGGCCCCGGCCTGCTGGCTCTCGCCGTTTTGACGCTCGCGGCATCGCTCCGTTGGCCCCATGGGGCCCTCCGCGCGGTTCGGGGCCTCGCTCTGATCGCGTCGCCGCTGGCGGTCCTCACGATGGGGCACGCCCTGTGGATGTTCCTCGAGGTGGCGGCCGGCCCGGTGTGGCGTCGGGTTGATCCGGGCCCCGTCGACCGGACCCCGCCGAGTCTCCGGCGCGTCGTCTGGCTCGTGCTCGAAGAGCTGGATCAGCGAATCGTCTTCGAGGCGCGCCCGACCGGTCTCGAGCTGCCGGAGCTGGACCGCCTGAGGCGCCAGTCGCTCTATGCCGACGCCGCGCGCCCGCCGGCGGGCACGCCGGAAGTCTCGATGCCTGCGCTCATCACCGGCCGCCCGGTCGTCGCTGTCTCGCCGGTGAGCCCGAACGACCTCGAGCTCACGTTCAGGGATGGGGA
>QHSV01000516.1 GCA_003221655.1 Candidatus Rokuibacteriota bacterium | reverse complement strand
GCGGCGGCTGATCCGCACCGCCTCGGGCACCGCCCGCCAGTCGTCACGCATGAGCGCGACGTGCGCGGCCTCGATGGCAGCGTCGGTGCCGGCGGCGCCCATCGCGATCCCGACATCGGCCTGAGCCAGTGCGGGAGCGTCGTTGATCCCGTCGCCCACCATCGCCACGACGCGCCCCTCACGCTGCAGCCGCTCGATGACACGGAGTTTCTGATCCGGCAGGACTTCGGCCTCGAACGCAAGGCCGAGCTTGTCAGCGACCGCTGCCGCTACTTCGCGCCTGTCCCCGGTGAGCAGGAGGAGATGTCGGACCCCCAGCTTCCGCAGGGCCTCCAGCGCATCCGCCACGTCGGGCCGGAGAGCATCCGCCAGACTGACCAGGCCGATGACTTGCTGGTCTCGCGCCAAGAGGACGACCGATTGGCCGCGGCCGGCCAACTCCTGGAGCCTGGCGCGCACGGCTTCCGGAACCGGAACGTCCGCGCGAGCCATGAGGCGCTCGGTCCCACACAGGACATCAGCGCTGTCGACGAACGCGGCAACGCCCTCACCAGGGTAGACGCGGAAGTCCCGGGGTTCTGCCAGTGGGAGCCGGCGCCGCTGGGCCTCGCGCAGAATCCCTTCGGCGAGCGGATGTTCGGAGCGACGCTCCACCGTCGCCGCCAGCCCGAGGAGCGCGGCTTCGCTCTCCCCAGTCAGCGCGATGACCTCCGTAACCTCAGGCCGCCCGAGCGTCACGGTGCCGGTCTTGTCCATCACGATCGTGTCCACCTTGGCGAGCAATTCGAGATAGCGTCCGCCCTTGACGACGATGCCTCGCCGCGCCGCCTGCCCGACCGTGGCGAGCACGGTGATCGGAGTCGCCATCGCGATCGCGCACGAACAGGCGACGAGCACGGTGGCCACGGCCGCCGTGACGCTGCCGCCGATCAGGTATGTAGCTACAGCGACGGCCAGCACCACCGGGATGTAGTACGCAGTGAACCGGTCGGCGAAGCGCTGGACCGGGGCCTTGGCGGCCTCGGCCTGCTCGACCAGGCGGATGATCTGCCCGAAGGTCGTGTCGGGCCCGACTCGGTTGGTCCTGATCCTGAGTGCGCCGCGCTCGCAGATCGAGGCCGCGAACACCGCATCCCCCACGTGTTTCTCCAGAGGGACAGACTCTCCGGTGATCGGTGCCTGATTGACGGCCGCCGAGCCGTCTAGGACGACGCCGTCCACCGGAATCCGTTCGCCAGGCTTCACGAGCACCACGTCTCCGCGGTGCACCTCGTCTGCTGGGACATCGCGCTCGGTGCCGTTCTGCACGACACGCGCGGTGTCCGGCGCCAGCTTCAGCAGCTCCTTGATCGCCCGGCGGGACCGCTCGGTGGTGAAGCCCTCGACGAAGTCGGCGAACCGCATGAAGAAGACGATCACCGCTGCCGCCGCGTACTGCCGGATCAGCAGGGCGCCTACGATCCCAAGCGTCATGAGCGCGTGCGATGTGATGGCGTGGTTCCGGAGGCTCCGGAACACGTTACGGAACACGGTCATGCCGAGGTTCGCCACCGCCTGGCGGATCGCCTCCGGCTGGATCCGCTGAGGATCGTAGGACACCACAGCCGTGCGCGAGTTGACCGCGGCCCGAACCTCGCCGACGCCGTCGAGTCGCGTCAGAGCGGACTCGATTTGGTGGGCTTCATCGGCGCAGTCGAGCTCAGCGATCCGGAGCTCGAGCGTGCTCTTTATCGGCGCACCCCCCGCCGCCGTGGTGAGCGCGTGGCGCCCGACGGCTCTTCATATCGGTGGCACACCTCGATCCGACAGTCGATCTCGAGGAGCAGCTCTTCGGCCTGGTCGAGCAGCTTCACGACACGCTTGTCGGCGAGCGTGTAATCCGCGAACCGCCCTCGCCGTTCGCGCGTGACCAGCCCGCAGTCGGCCAGGCAGGCGAGGTGCATCGACACGTTCGATTGCGTGAGTCGTGTCCGGTCCACGATCGTTCCCACCGTCAGCGGGCCGTCGCGCAGGCAGGCGAGCACGCGCAGACGCGAAGTGTCGCCGAAGCCACGAAAGAGCTTGGCCATCAGATCGCCGTGGACTTTCATATCAGTAACCAATGATACGTCATTCTCCGCCGCGCGCAAAGACTCCTTGTCATCACGGCGAACGTGCTCCTGCTCGTCCTGCACCGACCGCCGACCTGCTCGCGTTCGGCTTCCACGAGCACGTCGTTCCTCCAGAGCGCAGCAGCGATCTATCAAACCCGGACGATACGCAAAGCCCGACGCTCTTCCACCATTGCGAGTTGTCAGTGAGCGTCGGCGAGCTACTCACGGCTGTCGAGCTCCCGGCTCCCAGACTTATCACGATCGACGCAACTGAGTGTCAGTCAGCTGCGCCGCGCCAGCGGCCTTTCGTCCCGCTGACCCCGCCCCGCTCCTAGCCTTCCCTCACTGGTCCGCTTGAGCAGCCGCGCGGCCCCTCGTAGGGGCGACGGCACATAGACATCCGGGAGGAACGGCGAATGCGTTGGATCACACATGCTGATCCTCGGCGCGCTCGTCGTCGCTGCCGCGCTCGGGCTGGCTCCTCTGGCGCCTCCGTGATGGCACTACGACTGACGTCCAGCCTTCGCACCCCGCCTCCTCAGTGCGTGTGACCGCTCAGCGCTTTCCCTCGCGCCATCGCCAGATGGTGCGGCTGATGGTGTGCGCCCTCGGTGATTAGCCCGGCGAAGCCGAGCCCACGAATACGCGCCACGAGCTTCGCGTCACCGGGCTCCTTGGCAATGACGGTCAGGCGGACACCACCGGCGACGGGGCCCGTCTTGGCCGACCACTCTGGCATGCGGTCGAGCTCGACCGCATGGGGCGTGACCATCGCGCGGATAGCCTGTTCCGTGCGCCCCGTGCCCGTGATGTCCATGGCGAGCCCGCCGGGAACCGACGTCTGACTGACCGCCGCCCGGAGCATGACCTCGTTCATGTCGATGAGATGCTGCCGGAGGCGCTCGACGTCGACCTTGGTCCAGTCGGTGGCGGGATCGGCCTCGAGGATCCCGACGATCTCTGCGATGGCACCGAAGGTGTCTTGCCCGGGCATTGTGGGTGCGCCGCCGGCGGCTGGGTTCTGAGCGAAGACTGCGTGCGCCAGCACCACGCCAGTAAGTGCGACGCCGAGCACGATGACCATGACTGCTCTCCACATGTTTCCCCCCTGTCGGAATGGATCTCCCGACAGTATGGAGAGCCGGGCCGGGGCAAATCTATGACTTAAGTCACACGGTCACCGCCGCGTGTCGCGTCGTCATCACCCCTGGCCAGGGCGGCCAGACGCGCCGGGTCGCGGATGACGACGCGTGATCGGTCGCGCGAGATGACCCCGGTCTTCTCGAGCTCCGAGAAGGCGCGCGCAATCAGCTCTCGAACGGTGCCGAGCCGTGCCGCGAGCTGGGCGTGGGTCAGGGTGAGCTCCATGCTGACGCCAGGCTTGCCGGGCGCGGCGACGGCCGCGTCAAGGTGGCGGGCCAAGCGTTCGATCACCGGGCGGAAGGCGAGGTCGCTGACGATACCCGCAAAGTGGCGGACTCGGCGCGCCATCGTCTTCAGCATGGCAAGCGCGACCTCCGGCCGTCGCTGACACAGACCGAGAACGTCGGTGCGCGGGAGGAACAGCACCCGTGTGGGCGCAAGGGCGATCGCGGAGGCGATGTAGCCGCCGCCGTCGAAAAGTGGTCCTTCACCCAGCGTCGCGCCCGATCCTTCACTGTGGAACACCTGCTCGCGTCCCCGGAATGAGATCTGCCGGATCTCGACGAGTCCTTCGGCGATGATCAGGAGACCTCGGCAAGGTTGACCTTCCTCGAAGAGGGCTTCTCCAGGCTCCAGGATCCGCGTCGTACACCGCCCCGCCAAGCGACTCAACTCGGCCGCAGGTAGCGACGCGAAGTACCCGACTCGCCGGAAGATTTCAGCGCTCGCCGAACGGGTCTGTGCTCGTGCCATCCTCTTTTGTGGGGCCGCGGTCGTTCGCACGATACTGACCTGACGGCCCGCAGAAGTGGCCTTACAACCGGAGCCACCGCCGCTGGAACCCATACCACAGCGCGAGACCGCCGACATAGGCGGCGCCC
>QHSV01000075.1 GCA_003221655.1 Candidatus Rokuibacteriota bacterium | reverse complement strand
GCTTACCGATGCCACGTTCACCAGACGCAGTCATGTCGCGTTCCTCCCGGGTCGAGGCATCGAGTCTTCGACCCGATGATCATAAGCCTGCTCGGGGAGCTTGCGGGCAAGGGGCGTTCGGCAGAAGATGACGTGCCGAAGATGACGTCACCTCTGAGCGTGCTGCGACCGGGTGTGCGCCGACTCCCCCTGCGTGGTGCCGATCTCGTCCTGATGGCGCGGCACCCACGCTGGAAGGGCATCGGGCGGAGCCACAACACCAGTCTCGTGGTCGAGTGTGATGGCCCCATCGCCTCCGAGCGGATCAGCGGCGCCCTCGATCGATTCCTCGACGTGTGCCCGTGGCCGGCGGCGCGGCTGCGGCGGCCGTTCCCATGGGGAAAGTTCCACTGGGTCGCGGGCGCGCGCGCGGTGCTGACCCGTCCGCCGGTGCGGCGCGTGACGCTCGCCGCGAGGGAGCAGCTCGAGCGGGAGCTGGTGACCGAGCTCGACGCGAGCATTGACCCTCGACGGGAGGCGCCGATCCGTGTGCTGCTCCTCGACGGCGAACGCGCGGCGACGAGCTTCCTCCTGCTGACGTGGTTCCATCCCCTCATGGACGCACGAGGCGGGCAGAACCTCGTGGCGCACCTGGACCATCTGGCGCGGCACGCGGGCGAAGCGCCCTGGGGCGGCACCCCTCCGGCCTTCGTACCCGAGCGCGATCCGCGGCCGCTCAGGGAGCGCAGTCGTATCGCCAGAGGGAGCTTGAAATACATCCGGACTGTCGCTCCCGTGCCGCCGGTCTCGCCGGGGACCGGGCTGGTACCGGAGGGGCGAACTTGCTTCAGGCAAGAGAGCTTCGTCGAGTTGGGCCCCACTGCGGGCCAGCGCGCCACCCGGGAGATCACGTGGCGATTGGCCGTCGTCGGCAAGGCGATGGCCGAGCTGTGGGCCCGGCGGGGTCTCGCCGATGTTCCCTTCCTGCTTCCCATTTCGGTGGACTTGCGGCCGAAGGGGGATCTGGGAGCCACCTTCGGGAACCAGCTCGGGTTTCACTTCGCGCGGTTCTTGCCCTCCGACACGGCCGACGTGCCGGCGCTGGCTCGAGCGCTGCGCCGCCAGATGGCCGATGCCGTCCGCGACGGGCAGATCGACGCCAACGCAGTGTCCCTGGAGTTCCTCCACTACCGCCCGCTCTCGATGATGCTGAGCGTGCTGCCGTGGACGGCAGGCGGCGAGCTGTTCTCCTTCAACTGCGCGGACCTTGCGGACTGGCCGCCGGCCCTCGAGGAATGCTTCGGGCGCCGCGTCCTGAACGCCTATCACGTCCCCGTCGTTCCTCCCAGGCCTGGGATCGGGGTATTCTTCAACCGCTGCACAAGTCGGAACAACCTCGTCGTGTCGTGGATCGAAGGCGTCGTGAGCGACGCCGAGGCGGCACGGATCATCGAGGTGATTCGCGACGGAATGGGATGGACCAGGACACCATGAATACCAGCACCGGGCAGCCAGAGCGTTTGCGGGTCGCAATTGTCGGGGCGGGGCCTGCGGGATCGGCCCTGGCGATCCTGCTCGCCCGCCAGGGGGGCGACGTCACTCTCTTCGACGATGGCCGTCGTCCAGAGCTGCTCGTCGGCGAATCACTCGTCCCTGCCGTGGTCCCGATTCTCCGACGTCTCGGCCTCGAGGAGGAGACCGCGAGCTTCAGCCGCGTCAAGCCCGGCGTGTCCTTCATCTGGTCGCCCACTGACCGTCTCAGCGTCACGTTCAAACGCTTCGCCCCCGCCGTGTTCCCGTACGCCTACAACATCCCGCGCCCGCACTTTGACGAGGCCTTGTTCACCAGGGCGATCGCCGCCGGAGTACGGCACGTGCCGGTCCGAGCGCGGCTACAACCGGCCAGCGAGCAGGAGACGGGGGCGGAGCTGGCACTCGCTCCCGAGACACTGGCCGCGGCGCCGGCGATGGAGGGCCGCCCGCCCCACCTCATCGTTGATGCCACAGGGCGGGCCCGCCATGCGGCCCGCGTGCTGGGGATTCCGGCCCGTCTGGGGCCGCGAAAGGATGTGGCGCATTTCGCTCATTTCGAGGGCTTCAGCTGGGACGACGCGCCCGGGCAGGTGCTGATCGCGCGCGGTGAGGCCGGCGGATGGAGCTGGTGCATCCCGCTCCAGGAGCGGCTCTCGGTTGGCATCGTGCTGGGGCAAGAGGACGCGGCTCGCCTCGGGCGCACTCCAGAAGAGCGGCTCGAGCGCGCCATCGCGACCGACCCCTGGCTCTCCTCCATCGTCGGCGACGGAAAGCGGATGACCGACGTGGCAACTTACGCCAACTACCAGCTCATCTCCGAGCGCGGCTACGGGTGCAGCTGGGTCATGGCGGGGGACGCCTTCGGCTTCATCGACCCCATGCTCTCACCCGGGGTCTTCCTCGCACTCCGCTCGGCCGAGCTATTGGCCGACGGCTTGGCCCCGTGGCTGAGACGGGGGTCGGCGCCGTCGCCAGCCGAGATGAATTCGGTACTGGCTTCGTACGCTGCGACCCAGAACGAGATGCTTTCCGCCTGGTTCGAGCTGGTGGCCTATCTCTACGATGGGCGACTGGCGACGATGGTCCGGGTCGGGCGCACCTGGATGGCGGGGCCGGGGCCGGGCTTCATCAAGAATACGGTGGAGCAATACATCGCGCGCCACGTCGGCGTGCTGGCCAGCGGGGCTGCGACGACGTCCCGCTACAGCCGCGGACTACTCCGCTTCTTGAGCCGCCATACGCTGCGGGGCGTAGACCCGGCGCAGCTCGCCATCCGGTGAAGGCCGGAGGCAGGTCGCGCGCGCAGAGGTTTCTACTGCGGCGGCTTCGCGGCCACGTACTCGTTGATGAGTCCGTAGAACACGTGCCGATCGACTGCGACGAAGCCAGTCCGCCGTAGGACCTCGAGGATCGTTTCCGGCGGCACGCACTGGTCGATCGTGTCCCAGTAGAACTTCATGAGGAGCTGGGCCGGCTCGCTCCTGGTACTGATTCGCGCCATCAGGGGCAGAATGCGCTGGAAATGCGTCCGGACAAGCCAGCGGGAAACGGGCGAGGACGGGCGGACCACCTCGAGGAGAAGGATGCGACCGCCGGGCTTCAAGACGCGCCAGTACTCCCGGAACGCCACCGCGAGGTCGGGTACGTGGCGCAAGGCGAAGCCCATGCTGAGCATGTCGAAGCGGCCATTGTGGAATGGCAGCGCCTCCGCCCTGCCCTGCACGAGCGGTCCGGAGAGCGCCTTCCGCGCCTCCTGCAGCATGCCGCGGCTCGGATCGACGCCGATGACTCCGCCAGGCTTGCCGAGGATGTCCACCGCCCCTCGTGCCACCAGACCGGTGCCGACCGCGACGTCGAGAAGCCGCATCCCGGGACGCAGACCGGCGCGCCGAAGGGCGTCGCGGCGATACCACGGGCCGGAGCCGAAGTCGAGCATCCGGCCGATACGGTTGTAGTGTCGCGCCGCGCCGTCGAACAGCGCGCCGACGAACGATTGGCGGTCATCCGCACGCGCATAGTACTGCTCGAGGACGGGATGCGGCGGTGTCGCGGTGGTCTCATCGCGGGCCGCGTCGCCCCGACCGTGAGGATCCTCTCGTCGGCCATCTCGCATCAGAATCTCACCGGGAGCGTCTTCAATCCCCTCAGCGTGAGGCTCTGGCGGTACTCCGGCTCGTCCGTGACGAGCTCGAGCTTCGGGAACCGCCGCACGAGGGTGTCGATGGCAATCTGCCCTTCCACGCGCGCGAGGGGAGCGCCGAGGCAGAAGTGAATGCCCCAGCCGAAGGCGATGTGGCGGTTGTCGGTCCGGGCGAGGTCGAGACGATCAGGGTCGGGGAACTGGGCGGGATCGCGATCCGCAGCGCCGATGAAGGGCATCACCATCTCACCCTTGCCGATCGTCCGGCCGCCGATCGTGATGTCCGTGCTCGGGATGCGCGCAGTGCGTTGCACGGGACCATCGTAGCGCAGCAGCTCCTCGACGGCACTCCCGATGAGCCCGGGCGTCTCGCGGAGCCGACGGAGCTCGCCGGGATTGCGCAGGAGTGCCAGGGTCCCGTTGCCGATCAGGTTGACCGTCGTCTCGTGGCCGGCGATGAGCAAGAGAATGCACGTCGCAAGCAGCTCGTCCTCGCTCAGTTTGTCGCCCGCCTCTTCGGCGGCGATGAGCGCCGACAGGAGATCGCCGCGCGGGGAGGCCCGGCGCTCCGCGACGAGTCCCCGGAAATAGTCGCTCATGGCGTGGCGGGCAGCGCCGCTCCGCCGCGGCACGTCGGACTCCGGGGGCAGCAAGATCGAGTCGAGCCCGCGTGCGATGTCGAGGCTCCACCCCTTGAATCGCTCGTGATCTTCGACGGGAACGCCCAGCATCTCGCAGATGACGTTGACCGGGAGCGGGTAGGCGAGCTCCTCGATCAGATCCATCGTGCCGGCCGCTTCGGCGCGCGTGATGAGGCTGTCGACGATCTCCTGGATGCGCGGCCGCAGCCCCTCCACGACGCGCGGGGTGAACGCCTTGCTCACGAGGCTGCGCAGCCGCGTGTGGTCCGGCGGGTCGCGATCGAGCATCGAGACTCCGACGCCCGGCGGCACCGCCACACCGAAGCGGGCCGCCACGAACGCCGCGAGCGGCTCCTTGATGAAGCGCGGATCGCGAAGCACCGCCACCACGTCCTCATACCGGGTGAGCACCCAGAAGTCGAGGGGGCTGTGATGGACCGGGTCCTCGGTACGCAGGCGGCGGTACGTCGGATACGGATCCGCCAGGAACTCGGGGTCCATGGGGTTGAAGCTGTGCATGTGACGGGTGAGGGCAGACGATGGCGCTTGCCGGGGGCAAAGTCAAGGTCGTTCAACGGACGCTTCGTGCCCCCCGGCATCGGTTAGAGTAGGACCCGGAGAGGACCATCGGCATGGCCGACCGCAAATACCGCCAGCAAGGCTACCGGAGCCCGGGCACGGAGTCGGGCAGACGAGAGCCTCCGGCCGCAGAAGCGCCGCGAAGCGGCGGGATGCTCGCCAGGCACACCGTCTCCCGGTGTGGGGCGTGCGGCGCGGTGCTACCGATCGCCACCGCGTCGCTCGAGCAGTGCCCGAACTGCCGGGCTGCCATTCGGGCATGCCGCCAGTGCACCCATTTCGACACGAGCCGGCGCTTCGAGTGTGCGCAGCCCATCCCCGAGCGGCTGGCGGACAAGAACGCGCGCAACGACTGCGCCTCGTTCTCGCTCCGCGTGACGGTCGAGCGCGACGCCTCGCCCGACTCGACCCGACCCGGCGATATCCGCCGCGGGTTCGACAACCTCTTCAAGAAGTAGTCGGGCCGTGGCCGCGCTCCTCCTCGCGACGGTCCTCGTGGCGACTGCAGCAGCCGACGAACGCGCCGCGACGCCCAACCGCCGCGCGCTCACGGGCCGCCTGCTCGTCGCGACCGACGCGCTCCGCGATCCGCGGTTCGCCCGGACGGTGATCTACCTCGTGCGGCACGACGCGGACGGGGCATTCGGGCTGGTCGTCAACTGGCCCATCGCCGAGGTTCCGTTCGAGCGGGCGCTGCAGCCGTTCGGCCTCGAGGTGCCGCCCGGCAGCGGCGACGTCCGAGTCCACTACGGCGGGCCGGTCCAGGAGCGACGCGGCTTCGTCCTGCACACGCCGGACTGGACAGGCGAGGGCACAACCGTGGTGGATGGTCGCTTCGCGGTCACCGAGGATCCAACGGTGCTTCAAGCGATGGCCCGGGGCACCGGTCCACGACGGGCGCTGTTCTTCTTGGGCTACGCCGGATGGGGACCGGGCCAGCTCGAAGCCGAGCTGGCCGCCGGCGCATGGGGCGTCGCTCCCGCCGACGAGCGGCTCGTGTTCGACGAGGACCCGCAGCAGAAATGGATCGAGGCGACGACCCGCCGGCTCCTCGATCTCTAGAAAGGACGCATTCATGAAGACCATCGACATCCACGCGCATCTGGTGCCGCGGTCCCTGTGGCACGCCGCCGACGCTCACCGGGATTGGTACGGCTTCCGCCACGAGCCCGGCGACGGCATCGGCATCGTCGTGGGCGGCGGCAAGCGCACGGCCTTCACCTCGCCCAAGGTGCGCTTCACGCCGGAAGAGCGGCTGAAGGACATGGACGCGCAAGGCGTGGACGTGCAGGTGGTCTCCATCCACACGCCGTTCTTCGGCTACCATCTCGACCCCGCGCAGGGGCGGGCGCTGGCGCGCGACGTCAACGACGAGATCGCCGAGATGGCCCGGCAGTGGCCCCAGAGATTCGCGGGCCTTGCCACCCTGCCCGTGCAGGACGTCAAGGCGGCGATCGACGAGCTCGAGCGCGCGGTGACCGTCCTCGGTCTGAAAGGCGCCGAGCTCGACACGGTGGTCAACGGCGAGAACTGGGACGAGCCCAGGTTCCTGCCCTTGTTCAGGGCGGCGGAGGCCATGGGGGCCGTGCTCTTCTTCCATCCGCAGCCGCAGCACAACTTCATGATGCAGCGCACGACCCGCTACGGCCTCTTCAACAGCCTCGGCGTCATCGTCGAGGACGCGATCGTCGTCGCGGTGCTGATCTTCGGCGGCGTCCTCGACGCGTGCCCTGACCTGAAGGTGTGCATCGCCCACGGCGGCGGGCCGGCGTGCTTCGCGATGGGGCGCCTCGACCGCGGCTGGCAGGGTACCGCCGACGCGCTTCGCATCATCAAGCAGGCGCCGAGTACGTACCAGCGCCGCCTCTACTACGACAGCGTGGTCGGTAACGAGAAGGCGCTGCGCTTCCTGCTCGACGAGGTCGGCGCCGATCGCGTGGTGCTCGGCAGTGACTGGCCCTTCGTGCCGTGGCATCCCTCGCCCGTCACCTGGATCCAAGGTCTGAAAACCCTGACCGCCGATGAGAGGGAGAAGATCCTCTGGCGCAATCTAGAATCGCTGCTGAAGCTCTAGATTACAGAAAAGTCCCCGGCGCCCTCGCCTCGTGGACCTGCCATTTCTCGATCCAAGCCTGGGTGATGGGGCCGTGTTTATCACGAAGAACGCGATGCGGTCGGGCCTCGCCTTGACCGGCCGGTCTCGGCCACCTACACTCTGCCCATGACGCCGGAGCGCTTTGCCAAGGGGATGACCTTCGACGATTACGTGAAGTTTACCGGCTCGTCCGCGAACCTCGGCCGCGAAGGGTTCGACATCCGGCGGTTCAGCCTGGTCCGCCCGCGCGTCGACTGGAGCGGGTTCCTCCGCGAGCGTCACGCGAAGGCGCGACTGACCGACGAGCAAACGGCCGCCATCAAGTGGCTGGCCGCGCAGCCCGGCGGCCCCAAGAAAATCCTGGTCCTCTCGGAGGACTGGTCGTCCGACTGCCGGCGCGACGTGCCGTACCTGGCACGCCTCGCGGAGGCCGGTGGTCTCGAGCTGCGCATCTTCGTCCGCGACGCCGACACCATGCTCCGCAAGGGACTGCCCGATCCGGGCTCGCACGACAACGCCGATCTCGTGTTGCACTACGCGAACGAGAAGAACGGCCAGAAGTGGGCGTCGATCCCCGTCGCAGTCTTCTTCACGAAGGACTTCGTCGAGCTCTACCGCTACGTCGAGTATCCGGCCGTCTACCGCAAAGACCGCGTGATCGGCCACTTGCGCGCGCCGCGCGCGGGCGAGACGGAGGAGGAGTCGAAGGCGCGCGGCGGCCGCGACATTGCCGCGCTGCTCGACTCGCCCTTCGTGGATGTGTGGGCAGGCGCCGGAATCGCCGAGATCCTCAGCGCGCTCCACGAGCTGCGGCTGTCGAGCTATACCGCTACGGGGACGTGATGAGCTGGTCGGGCTCGACGGCGTAGCCCGCCTGTATCCAGGCCTCGAGTCCTCCGGCGAGCGGCCGAACCGGCCGATATCCCCGATCGATCAGCATGCGGGCCACCCGGGCCGCCGAAGCCTCGTTGGGTCACGTGCAGTAGAGGATGATCTCCTGGTCTCGCGCAAGCGCCCGGAGCTCCGCGTCGAGGTTGTCGACGTCGAGAACGGCCGCGCCCTTGATGCGCCGGGGATCGCGAATGCGTCCGGCCCTGGTGCGGACGTCGAGCACGATCGGGTTCTTTCCGTCGTCCATCAAGCGGCGCAGCTCCTCGACGGAGATTCGAGCCATTCGGAGGAACTTGTAGAACCGGCGCCGCTGCCACCACTTGAACGCGACGAAGACCGCCAGTCCCGCGACGAGCAGGACGAGCGCCCAGCCGCCGGACGAGGCCAGGGCCGCGAGGACCGGGTCGATCGCCCGATGGAACAACATTCCGCCGGCCACGCCGGCGCCCGCCCACAGAAGGGCTCCGCCCGCGTCATAGAGCAGGAAGGACGCGGTGCGGCCGCGCATCGCTCCCGCCAGAGGCGGGGCCACCGTCGAGAAGCCAGGAATGAATTTCGCGATGAGCAGTGCGGGCATTCCCCATCGCTCGAAGAGCGACTCCGTCTGCCGCACGCAGGAGTCGGGCGACAGCGAAATCCGGCAGAGCGTCTTGAGGACACGCTGTCCCCGCAGGCGCCCGAGAACATACCAGACCGAATCCGCGAGCAGCGAGGCGACGACTGCGACGGTGAGGATCTGGACGGCCGAAAGGTTTCGATCGACGGCGAGCGCACCCGCGACGATGAGTACCGGCAGCGTCGGGATGGGCGCGCCGAGCTGCTCGAGCAGAACGATGCCGAAGATGAGCGGCAAGCCATACGCGATGACGTACGGAGTGAGCTCGGCCACTGCTATCTCGCCCGGTACGTCAATCGCCACACCTCGAGACCGTACGGCCCGCGGCCCTGACCATCGCCGGGACGAAGAAATGCCACGAGGCTCGCCGGGACCGTGAGGGCCATCGCCTTGTAAAAGGGCCCGTCGCCTCGCAAGACGGTGTGAGTCTCGCGCTCAAGGGACGGAGCGTCGCGCTCGGAGGCGGTCTCAGACGCGCGCCTGACGCATCAGCCCGGCGCAACGGTCGAGCGCCGGCAACACCCCGTCCG
>QHSV01000515.1 GCA_003221655.1 Candidatus Rokuibacteriota bacterium | reverse complement strand
AGAACGTGATCCCCGCATAGATCGTCACGATCAAGTAGACTCCGAGGTACTGCGCCGCGGCGAGTCCGCCAGCCACGTAGAGTCCGAGGCTCATCAGGAGAATGTCAGCGAGCATGCGGGCATAGGCCTGGGCGCGGTAGCCGCGTCCGCTGCGCGCCGCAAGGTAGTACGGCCAGTTGAGGAAGAGCCCGCAGAGCGCGATCAGCGCTATGCGTCGGGCGATGGCCGCGGGCTCGATGGGAAAGACGATCTGGAACACCAGGATGACGAACGTGACGCCGCCGCGGACCGCGAGCTCCTGATAGAGCCGCTGTCGCCGGCGGAGGTCTCTCGCCGCGGGGTTGTTGTAGGCCCGCGCGAGCAACGGCCGGGCGTAGTTCGCGCCTCTGGGTCCCGTATGCACCGCCGGAGTTGGTACGCAAGGCGGGTGCCACGGTTCGCCCTATTAAAATCACCAGGATAGAAGACGCTCGACGGTGATTTCTGGAAAGAAAGATCCCAGGGGCGGTGAGAAATCAGCCGGGAGTATACTCCGGGGTCGTGACGCCGGGCCGCCGTCTCCGAGTCGTCGAAGCGTTCCGCTCCATCTTCTACGCGTCACTGCCTGTCGCCTTCCATGGCGGTCACTTTGCGGACGAGGGCCTCGAGATCGAGCTGCCGACGGGGGAGTTGGGAGCGGGAACGGTGGACGCGCTCCGGAACGGCCACGCGGACATCGCCCTGTCTGGACTCATGCGGAGCTTCGAGCTCCTCGACCGCGGCGTGTCACGCCTCGTCCACTTCGCCGGGGCGAACGATCGTAACGGGTTCTTCCTCCTGAGCCGCGAAGCGCGACCCGGCTTCGGATGGTCGGACCTGGTCGGCCGGACGGTGATTTCGTTCGGAGGCGCACCGACCCCCTGGCTCTGCATGCAGGCCGTGCTGCGCCGCCACGGCGTCGAGCCGACGCGGGTCACGTTCCTGCGCGATCTCTCCACGCCCGACGCGGTGGCAGCCTTCCGAGCGGGCAAGGCCGATTTCATCGAGCACGGCCCACCCGTGGTCGATCAGCTCATCGCGGACGGCACCGGGCACCTCGTCGCCTCGATGGGTGAGGCCACCGGGCCGGTGCCGTTCAGCTCGTTTATGGCGACGCCAGAGACGCTCGCGGGGAACCGCGACGTCCTCATCAGTTTCGTCCGCGGCCTCTACCGGGCGCAGCGCTGGATGGCGTCGAGCGGAGCGGCCGAGATCGCCGCCGTCATCGCCCCCGCGTTCGGCGACATCGATCCGAGGATCCGCGTCGCGGCCGTCGACCGCTACCTCCGGCAATCCACCTGGGCGCGCGATCCGGTGCTGACGCGGACGGGGTTCGACGCGCTGCAAGCGATTCTTCTGGACGGCGGCTTCATCAAGCGCTCGCACCGCTTCGAGGAGCTCGTCGACACCGACATCGCGCGGCAGGCAGTCGGCTACTGACCTCCCGTCACATCGATCGTCACCCCGGTGACGAAGTCGGCATCACTGGACGCGAGAAAGCAGATGACGCGCGCCTGGTCCTCGGGTTCCGCCACCCGGCCCAGGGGCGTACGCGAATTCTCCCGCGCGCGCTCCTCCTGAGACATCCGATCCCAGCGGGGGCGTAACCGCGGGCTCAACGTGAGGCTGGGGGCGATGGCGTTCACCGTGACCCCATACGGGCCGAGCTCGAACGAAAGCTTGCGGGTGAAGGCGATGATCCCGCCTTTGGCGGTGGCGTAGGCGCTGCTGCTCGTGGCGCTCAGGCCGCGCCCCGCGATCGACGAGATGTTGACGATCTTGCCGCCCCGCTGGCGCTTCATGACGGGCGCGACCGCATTGCAGAAAAGAAAGGTCCCGGTGAGGTTGAAATGGAGCAGGCGCTGCCAGTCGTCGAGCGTCAGCTCGTCCACCGCGGCGGCGGGCTTCTGGATGATGGTACTGCCGCCGACCGCGTTGACCAGGATGTCGATGCGGCCGTGCTCATCGATGACCCGTCGCACCACGCCCGCAACCTGGGAGGCGTCGAGCGCATCGGCCGCGAGAGCGTGGGCGGTGCCGCCCGCGGTACGGATGGCGCCGACCACCTGATCCAGGCTCTCCTTGTCGAGGTCGACGGCGACCACGGTCCCGCCCTCTCGACCGATGATCTCGGCGGTCGCCCGGCCGATGCCCCGGCCCGCAGCTGTGATTAGCGCGATCCGTCCCTTGAATCTCATGTTCCGTCCTCCCTCTGGGCTCGACCCGCAGACGCTCGCTGCACCCTAGTGCCGCCGACTTGCCTTGTCAATTCGCTGCTGCTACGCTGCCGGCCATGCGATACGAAATGATCTCTGCCGACTGCCACCTCGATCTCTGCTGGCTTCCGCCCGACCTCTTCACGTCCAAGGCCTCCGCAGCCCTTCAAGAGCGGATGCCGTACACGAAGGAGGGGCCGCGGGGCCCGGCCTGGGTCACCA
>QHSV01000540.1 GCA_003221655.1 Candidatus Rokuibacteriota bacterium | reverse complement strand
CCTGCTCGGCGTCGAGCCGACGATCGACTCCGGGAGCGATCTGCAGCAGGTGCTCGGCTTTCTCATGCAGCGGGCGCCGTCGTTTTCGCTTCGCGGCGGCACGCGCGAGATCCTGCGCGGCATCATCGCGAGGGGGCTGGGTCTGCGATGAACGAGCTGCGGACGATTCTCAGCGACGTCGTCACGCGTCTCTTCACCGACCTGGTGACGAAAGAGCTCCTCGAGGCCGCCGAGAAGGGCGAGTGGCCCGACGGCCTGTGGCAGGCGGTCGAGGAGAACGGCCTGACGCTGCCGCTCGTTTCCGAAGCGAAGGGCGGCGCCGGCGGCACGTGGGGCGACGCCTTCGTAGTGACGCGCGCGGCCGGGCGCCACGCAGTCCCGTTGCCGCTCGCCGAGACCATCGTCGCGTCGTGGCTCCTGGCCGATTCCGGGCTAGACGTACCGTCCGGGCCACTGACAGTGGCGCCGGTCCATCGTGAAGATACGCTGCGACTCGCTCGCGTCGGCGGCGGCTGGCGCCTCAGCGGCACCGCCGCGCGGGTGCCGTGGGGCGCCGCGGCGGGCCACGTCGTGCTCGTCACCGAGGCCGAGGGGCAGACGATGGTCGCGCTGGCGGCCCGCGGCGCTGGTGAGATCACGCCCGACCAGAACCTCGCCCGCGAGCCGCGCGACACGCTGGCGTTCGACGCGGCCCCGATCGTCGCCGCGGCGGCCGCGGGCCCCCGCGTGCCGGCGAAGGCGGTCTGGCTCTACGGCGCTCTGGCGCGCTCCGCCCAGATGGCGGGCGGCCTCGACTACCTTCTGCGCCAGGCCTCGCAGTACGCGACCGAGCGGCGCCAGTTCGGCAAGCCGATCGGCTCCTTCCAGGTGATCCAGCAGAATCTGGCGGTGCTGGCCGGGCACACGGCGGCCGCGGGCACGGCGGCGGCCAACGCGTTTCGCGCCGCCGACCGCGGCGACGCCGCGTTCGAGATCGCGGTGGCCAAGGTGAGAGTCGGCGAGGCGGCGGGGATCGGCGCGTCGATCGCTCATCAGACGCACGGCGCGATCGGCTTCACCTACGAGCACGCGCTGCAGTTCGTGACGCGGCGCCTGTGGTCGTGGCGCGCCGAGTTCGGCGGCGAAGGCGAGTGGGCCGTCGAGCTCGGGCGCTCGGTCGCGGAGCGCGGCGCCGACGCGCTCTGGCCTCACCTGACGGCGCGATGACCATCGAGAACGGAGGCGGCTGCTCGTGAAGATCACCGACGTCACGCTGACCCTGTTCGCCTGGACCGATATTCCAGCGACCACGTACGGCCGGCACACCGGCCGGTTCAGCGGCAAGAGCCAGCTCGGCCTGCTCACGATGAAGACGGACGACGGCGTCGAGGGGCACGCGTTCCTCGGCTCCGCCCAGCGCGGCGCCCACCTGGACGGTGAGTCGCTGATCCAGTTTCTCAAGCCCGTCGTGATGGGCCAGGATCCTCTCGACCGCGAGCGCCTCTACCAGGGGCTTTGGCAGAGAAACCGCGCGACGACATTCCGGGCGATCGGCGCCGTGGACGTCGCCCTCTGGGACATCGCCGGCCAGGTCGCCAGGCTGCCGATCCACAAGCTGCTCGGCTCGTACCGCGACAGCGTGCCGGCGTACGCGAGCTCCGCCGTCCTCGCCTCGAAGGAGGCGTACGCCGAGGAGGCCCTGAAGTTCAAGGCGGAGGGCTGGACCGCCTACAAGATCCACCCGCCGACCGACCCCAAGGTGGACATCGAGGTCTGCGAGGCGGTCCGCCGCGCGGTGGGCGAGCGCTTCACGGTCATGCTCGACTCGACCTGGGCCTACATCTATCCGGACGCGCTGCGGGTGGGCCAGGCGGTCGAGCGGCTCGGATTCCACTGGTACGAGGATCCGCTGGCCGACGACGACATCTACAACTACGTCAAGCTCAAGCAGAAGCTCTCGATTCCGATCCTCGCGACCGAGTACGCCCCCGGCGGCTTCACCGCCTTCGCGCCGTGGCTCACCGCGCAGGCGACCGACTACCTGCGCGGCGACGTCGCCGTGAAGGGTGGGATCACGGCGCTCGTCAAGACGGCGCATCTGGCGGAAGCGTTCCACATGAACTTCGAGGTCCACCACG
>QHSV01000539.1 GCA_003221655.1 Candidatus Rokuibacteriota bacterium | reverse complement strand
CACCTGCTCGACCAGGACGTCGTCGATCGGCACGAGGGGCAGGTCGGGCGGCACGCGCGTGTCCACGCGCCGGTCGGCGAGCTCCTTGCCGAGGCGGCTCAGCGCGGCGCCGATGACTTCTTCGAGCGGATGCCATTCCCTGCGGAGCTGGAGCGCGCCGGACTCGAGACGCGTCATCTCCAGGAGATTCTGGACGAGGCGGTTCAGCCGGTCTGCCTCCTCGCGCACCGACTCGAGCAATTCCTGGCGCGTCTGGGCATCGAGCCGGGACCCGGATTCCAAAATCGTGCTGGCCGCCCCGGTGATCGTCGCGAGCGGCGTCCTGAGGTCGTGCGAGACCGAGCTGAGCAGGGAGTTCCGCAGGCGCTCGGTCTCCATCCGGACCTGGGCCTGCTGGGCCTCGTCGGCGAGCTGCGCCCGCTCGATGGCGAGCGCGGTCTGATTGGCGAAGGTCTCGAGCTGGTGGAGCTGGTCGGGCGCATCGAGCGCGTGGGCGTCGGCCGGGCGGACGCCGAGGACGCCCACCGGTCCGCGCGGCGCCTGTAGCGGCAGGTAGAGCGCGGCCGCCCCGGGCAGCGTGGCCGTGCCGAGCCCCGCCGGCTGATGGTGCTCGTGCACCCATTTCGCGACGCCGAGCTCGTTCGAGTCCAGCGCGAACTGTCCGCCGCCCGAGGGAACGAGACCCCCGGCGCCGGGAAGGAGCACGACCACCTGGCTGCGGAAGACCTCGCTGATGTGGCGCACCGCGATCGTCAGGAGCTGGTCCACGCCGCGCGTGCTCGCCAGCTCTCGACTCATGGCGTAGAGCGCCGCCGTCCGCTCCTCGCGCTGTCGGGCCGCCACCGCCTGCATGCGGATCCGCGCCGCCAGACTGCTGGTCACGAGCCCGACGAGCAGCATGACCGCGAAGGTGAACAGGTAGCGGACGTCGGAGACCGCGAACGTGAAGACGGGCGCTACGAACAGGAAGTCGAGAGCGGCGACGCTCAGGACGGAGGCCGCCAGCGAGGGCCCCCGACCGTAGCGCGTTGCGACGACGACGATCCCGAGCAAATACACCATGACGAGGTTGGCGAGCTCGAAGAACGGGAGCGTCAGCCACGCGACCCCGCTCGCCAGGGCGACGACCGCCATCGCCCAGATGTAGGGCGCCCAGTCGGTCGGAATCGCGCGCCGGCGGATGAGCGAAGGGGACACGCCCTGCTGACGCTCCGCGCTGATGACGAAGATGTCGATGTCGCCGCTGCCCTGCACGAGCGCGTCGACGATCGAGCCGATCAAGATTCGCGTCCAGAGCCGGCGGCGGGGCTTGCCCACGACGATCTTCGTCACGTTGCGGTCGTGCGCGAACGCCAGGATCGCCTCGCTCATCTTCTCGCCCGGCAGCCTGACGGTCTCGGCGCCGAGCTGTTCGGCCAGTCGCAGCGTCTGCGTGACTCGATCGCGCACCTCGGCCGGGAGCCGAAGCTGCGCCGGTGTTTCGACGTACGCAGCCACCCACGGCGCGTCGAGTTGGTCCGCCATCCGCTTGGCCGCCCGCACGAGCCGGGCCGATTCCGGACCGGGGCTGACGCACACCAGGAGTCGCTCGGCGGTGGGCCAGGCCTTGCCGATCGCGTGCTCGTGCATGTAGACGCGCATCTGCGCGTCGACGCGCTCGGCGGTTCGGCGGAGCGCGAGCTCGCGCAGGGCGATCAGGTTGCCCTTGCGGAAGAAGTTCCGGACGGCCTCCTGCGCCTGGTCGGGCACGTAGACCTTGCCGTCCTTGAAGCGCTCGAGTAGATCGTCGGGCGGCAGGTCGATCAGCTCGACCTCGTCCGCCTGCTCGAGGACCGAGTCCGGCACCGTCTCGCGCACGACGACACCCGTGATCTTCGCGACGACGTCGTTGAGGCTCTCGACGTGCTGGACGTTCATCGTGGTGTACACGTCGATGCCGGCGTCGAGGAGCTCGAGCACGTCCTGCCAGCGCTTGGCGTGCCGCGAGCCCGGCGCGTTGGTATGCGCCAGCTCGTCGACGAGGATCAGTGAGGGACGGCGAGCGAGCGCGCCGTCGAGGTCAAACTCCGGAAGCGTCGTGCCGCGATACTCGACGCTCCGTCGTGGCAGGATCTCGAGCCCCTCGAGCAATGCTTCAGTCTCGGCGCGGCCGTGCGTCTCGACGTAGCCGATGAGCACGTCGACTCCATCAGCCCGTTGCTCGCGCGCGGCTTCGAGCATGGCGTAGGTCTTGCCGACGCCGGCGGCGGCGCCGAAGAACACCTTCAGCTTCCCCCGGCGCCGGCGCGCCTCTTCCTCTTTGACGCGGGCCAGCAG
>QHSV01000074.1 GCA_003221655.1 Candidatus Rokuibacteriota bacterium | reverse complement strand
CGAAAGGTGTGCCCTTCTATCTCGTCGTCCAGCTGCTCGTCTTCATGCTGCCGTCGTTCCTGGCTCACACGCTCCCGATGGCCCTCTTGTCCGCGGTGCTCCTCGCCGGCGGCCGGCTGGCGAGCGACTTCGAGATCGTCGCGTTCCGGGCCGCCGGCGTCAGCGCGCTGCGGCTCTTCCGTCCAGTCCTGCTGGCCTCGATCGTCGTCGCGCTGGCCACCGCCGGGCTCACGCTCGCCCTGAACCCCGTGGCGAACCGCGAGTTCCAACGCCAGCTCTTCCGGATCCTCCAGGCGCGAGCGGCGAGCGGCCTGCAGGAGCGCGTGTTCCTCGGGGTGTTCGGTGACCTGACGATCTACGTCGAGGACGTCAGCACCTCTCAGGTCGGGCTGCGCGGGCTCATCGTTTCCGACGAGCGCGACGCGACGCTCTCGCGGATCATCACCGCGCGCGAAGGCCGCCTGCTCACCGACGAGGCGAATCAGCGGATCACGCTCCGCCTGGTGAACGGCGCCGTGAACGAGGCTGACGTCGTGCCTGTCGACGCGTCGAGGGACCAGCCATCGCCGACGGCGCGGGCGAGCGGCGCGTCCCGCTATCGATATACGCGCTTCGATCTCTACGATATGAGCCTGTCCATGACGTCGCCGGTGAAGGGGGCGCCGCGGGTCGAGAAGCCGGAAAAGGACCTCACCCTGCGCGAGCTCGATCGGAAGATCGCCGAGTATCGACACGATCCGACCAGCCGACGGCCATTTCAGATCGAGCGCCACAAGCGCTACGCGCTCCCGTTCGCGGCGCTCGTCTTCGGCCTCATCGGGTTTCCGCTCGCGGTCCGCTCCCACCGCGGCGGCCGGAGTATCGCGTTCATCGGCAGCCTGGTGATCCTGGTCACCTACTATCTGGTGATGACGTCGCTCGAGGGGGCTGCCCTCCGCGGCCAGATTCCCTCGGCCGTCGCGATCTGGACGCCAAACGTCCTGTTCGGCGTCGTCGGCCTCGGGTTTCTCGTGGCGACCGCGCGCGAGTGGAAGTGGCCCGCGATGCCGCTCGTGTGGCGCGCGCTTGAGGCCCTGTGGCGCGCCGTCCCCGAGCGCGGCGTGAGGCGCGTCCGGGGGCCTGGACCAGGGGTGGCCCGCGACTCGACGCACATCATCGACCGTTACCTCGTGCGCGAGTACCTGGCGTTCATGGGGGTCGGACTCGCGGTGGCGGCGACCCTGTTCATCATGATCGATCTCCTGCAGACCCTGGACAGATACCTCCGGATAAAGCCGCCCCTCGTGTACATCTTGGAGCACTTCGTCTACCGGCTGCCGGCGGGGCTACATACCTACCTGCCGGTGGTCATGCTCGTCGCGACGATCTTCCGCTTCCTGACACTCAGCCGCAATCACGAGCTGACCGCGCTCAAGGCCGCCGGCATCAGCCTCTACCGGGTGAGCGCGCCGGTCCTGGGCCTCGGGCTGGCCGTCGCCATCGGGGCCGGGCTCTTTCAGGAGCTCGCGCTGCCCGCCCTCAACGAGCGCGGGGACGAAGTTGACCGGGTCAAGATCCGCGGCCTGGCCCCCCGTCATCTCCAGTCGCGCCAGCGCCTCTGGGTGCGCAGCTCCGACTCGCGCTTCTACCGCGTCGAGCTGCTCTACCCGGGGACGAACGACATGTTCGGGGTGACCATTCTCGAAGTGGACCACGACTTCCGGCTCGTCGGTCGGCTGGACGCGCGGCGCGCGCACTGGACGCCGGCCGGCTGGGAGCTGAGCGAAGGCGCGTACCGGGAGATCGGCGCCGATGGCACGGTGCAGACGGTGCCATTTCTGCGGACGGCGCTGGACCTGACGGAGGAGATGGAGGACTTCATCCGCATCCAGAAGCCCGTCAATGCGATGAGCTTCCGGGAGCTCAAGGACTACATCGCCCGGCTCGAGGCGGCCGGCTTCAAGATCCGCAAACATCTCGTCGAGCTCTACGCCAAGCTGTCCTTCCCGCTCGTCAATCTGGTCATGGTGCTCGTCGCCATCCCCTTCGCGCTCCAGTCGCCGCGCGGGGGTCGTCTCTACGGGATCGGTCTCGCGCTCGCCATCATGGCGGGCTATCTGGTCGTCCACTACGTCGCGCTCGCCTTCGCACGGGCCGACCTCCTACCGCCCCTGATTGCCGCGTGGACGGCGAACGTCATCTTCATGGGAATCGGCGTGTCCCTCCTGCTCCGCGCTCGCACCTGAGGCGGAGCGGCAGCTCGGTGTATCATCCCGCCAGGGAGGGGTCCCGTGGACGGGAACAGCCATCGCCGCCCCGCCCCCGTGGCGCGAAAGGGGAACGTCCCATGTCACTCCGCGCGATGATCCAGCGGCCCATGCCGGTGACCGCTGGTCCTCAGTCCGTTGATGGCCCGCATGGCCGAGGCGGCGGGCTTCCCGGCGGGCTATCTCGGCGGCGGCTCGACCGGCTACCAGAAGGTCGCGCTCGACGCTGGCGGATCTCGGGAGCCTCGGCTACAAGATCGTCGCCGATCCCTCCACCCCGCTGCTGGCCGCCTATGCGGCGTGGAAAAGGATCTACGCGGAGCTGGCCGATGGGTTCGGCGCCAACGTGAGGACGAAACCGGACTGGAGCCCGGTGGAGAAGGACATGCTGGCCGTCATCGATCTCGAGAAACTCCTGGCGATCGAGCGCGCGACCGTCGAGGACGGCACGCGATGACGGCCGTGAGGACGACGAGGGGGTAAGGCGATGCTCTCGAGAGAAGACAACGAGCTCATGTGTCGCGTGGGACGCGGCACGCCCATGGGTGAGCTGCTGCGCCAGTACTGGCTGCCGTGTCTGCCCTCGAGGGAGCTGCCGGCGCCCGATGGCCCGCCGAAGAAGGTCCGTCTGCTCGGCGAAGACCTCGTCGCCTTTCGCGACACTCAGGGCCAGGTCGGACTGCTCTCGGCCAACTGCCCTCATCGCGGCGCCTCGCTCTTCTTCGGCCGGAACGAAGCGTGCGGGCTCCGCTGTGTGTACCACGGCTGGAAGTTCGACGTGACGGGCCTGTGCGTCGACATGCCGAACGAGCCGGACGCGAGCACCTTCAAGGACAAGGTGCGCGCCCGCGCCTACCCCTGCCGAGACGTGAACGGCGTGATCTGGACCTACATGGGCCCGCGCCCCGCGGCGCCGCCGTTCCCCGCGTTCGAGATCAACACGCTGCCGCCCGAGCACGTCTACCCGCCGCTGGTCATGCTGGAGGAGTGCAACTGGGTGCAGGCGCTCGAGGGCGACATCGACTCCTCCCACATCGACTACGTCCACGCCAAGCTCCGGCCTGATGGTAAGCAACGTGGCACCTTCCACCGGGACAAGCGGCCGCGGCTCGAGCTGCTGCCGACGGACTACGGCGCTTGCTACTCGGCCCGGCGGCGCTGGGACGTCGACGGCCTCTACTGGCACCGGATCACCCAGTTCATCATGCCCTTCTTCTCGATGATCGCCGCCAGTGACCCCAATCTCGTCTCGGCGCGCGCGTGGGTCCCCCTGGACGACAACTACAATCTCCAGATCATGATGCGCGGGCGGCTGGACCGGCCGGTGACGGAGCAGGAGCGGGAGCAGGTGCGCGACCCGTTCGCCGCCTGGGGCGGATACCTCGAGCCGACCAGCGATCCCCAGACGCGGTATTACACGAAGGCGAACATTCACAACGATTACCTGGTCGACCACCGGCTCGCGAAAAGCGACCTCATGATCGGCATTCCCTTCCTGGTCAATCTGCAAGATCGGGCGATGACGGAGACGATGGGCCCGATCTACGACCGGACCCAGGAGCACCTCGGGACGACCGACGCGATGGTCATTTATGTGCGGCAGCGGCTGATCGACGCGGCCACGGCGCTCCGCGACAAGAGCATGGTGCCGGCGAACGTCGACGACCCGACCCTGTGCCGCGTGCGTCCGGCCTCCATCCTGCTGCCCGAGGGCGACAGCTGGATCACGGCGACGGAGAAGGCGCGCCAGTCGGACGCGGGCGTGCCCATCGCCTGGGTGCCGTTCGCCCAGTGAGCGCGGTGGCGCCCGCCCCCGCCCCGGGCCTCGCGTATTACGAGGCCGTACCCTATCTGCTCGTGGTCGAGTCGGTCGAGCGCGGCGGGGAGTGGCTGCGGCGTGCGTCGTATCCAGAGCTCCCCGGCTGCGTCGCCGAGGCCGTCTCGGCCGTGGAGGCCATGGAGAAGCTCGAGCAGGCGCGGCTCCGTCTGCTGCGGCAGTTGTGGGACCGCGGCGCGCCGATCCCCGTCCCCCGCCCGCCGCTGCGGGGCGCGGTGGCGGGCTAGTATCCCTTCGCGCGGTCCACCAGGTTCAGGAGCGGCGCGCCGTCCAGGTACCGCCGCAGGTTCTCGACGAAGAGGGTGCAGCAGTCGTCGTCGTAGCTCGCGACGAAGCCCGAGACGTGCGGTGAGACGATGACGTTGTCGACCTTGTACAGCGGGTGCCCGGCCGGCGGCGGCTCCTGCGCGAAGACGTCGACCGCCGCGCCGGCGATGCGCCGCTCCGCCAGCGCCTGCGCGAGCGCCGTCTCGTCGACGCTGGCACCGCGCCCCACGTTGATCAAGTAGGCGGTCGGCTTCATGGCACGAAGCTCGCGCGCGCCGATCATATGGTGCGTCTCGCGCGTGAGCGGCGCGCACATCACGACGACGTCTGATCGGGCGAGCAGCTCCGATACGCGGTCGGGCGAAAACCACTCGTCCGGCAGGACGCCTTCAGGATCGCCCGTGCCGGGCGGGCAGTACCCGGGATCGGCGCGGCGCGCGGGCTCCCGCTTGCACGCCAGCACGCTCATCGCAAAGGCGGTCCTGGCGATGCGGGCGAGCTCGCGTCCGATGCTGCCGTAGCCGATCACGCCGAGCGTCGCGCCCCGCACCGCAGTCGGCACGAACAGCGGCCACCGCTGCTCGTCGGGCGGCCACGTGCCCCTCCCCTGCCATTCCACCATCCGCGGCAGGCGATGCGCGAGCCCCAGCAGGGCCGTGATCGCGTACTCGGCGACCGTCGCCGCGTGCACGCCGCTCGCGGTGGTGAAAGCAATCGCGCTGTTCGCGTAGATCGGGTGATCGTAGAGCGCGTTCACGCCGGCCATGTGCACCTGCACCCACTTGAGATTGGGCGCGCGGGACGGATCGCGCGGGAGACTTCCCGCGTAGAGAACGTCCGTGGGCGCGTAGTCGGCGGTCTCCGGATCGCCTTGCGTCACGGTGAGGCGTGACGAGACCTGGCGCAGCCGGTCCAGCTGAGCCTCATCGAAGGGCGTCGTCACGAGCACGTTCGGCGTAAGGCCGCTAGGGTTGGTCGAAGAGCTTGATCGCCAGTCCTTTACTTCGACTGCGTGAGGCCGCGCAGCGCTTCTTCGAGGCGCTTCTGCTCGGCTCCGTAGGTCGCCCAGTCGCTGCGGCGTAGCGCGTCCTGCGCTCGCGTCCAGCTCTCCCAGGCGCGCTGGACGAGCTGTCGCACGCCGGTGGCGGCGTCGCTCGGCGCACCGGCCGCCGGCGGCGCGGCGGCGGTCGCGCTTTGGCGGCCGCCGAAGATGCGGGAGAGGGATTGCTCGAGCGTCGGCTCCATCGCGATCTGGTTGCCGTACGCGACGATCACCCGCCGCAGCTCGGGCAGCGCTCCCTGCTCGGAGGCGGCGAGGTAGAGCGGCTGGACGTAGATCAGCGACTGGTCGATGGGAATCGCCAGCAGCGAGCCGCGGATCACCGTCGAGCCTCGCTGATTCCAGAGCGAGAGCTGCTGGGAGATCACCGGATCCTGGTCGATCCGCGCGTCGATCTGTCGCGGTCCGTAGACGAGCTTCTGCTTGGGGAAGTTGAACACGATCAGGCGGCCGTAGTTCGGCGGATCGGAGCGGGCGGCCATCCACGCGATCATGTTGTCGCGTCGCGCCGGATTGAAGAGGGTGAGGAGGATGAACTCCTCTTTCTGCTCACCCGGTGGCCGCATGATTGTGAAGTAGGGCTCCATGTCGCGGTCGCGGCCCTCGATCGCCCGTCGCGGTACCGCCCAGAGGTCTTCCTTGTTGTAGAAGACCTGGGGATCGAGCATGTGGTAGGTCGCGTACTTCCGCGCCTGGATGGCGAAGAAATCCTCCGGGTAGCGGATGTGGCGCCGGAGCCCCTCGGGCATCTTGTCCAGCGGCTTGAGGAGCCCGGGAAAGGCGCCGCCGTACGCGCGAACGATGGGGTCGGTCTCGTCGGCACGATAGAAGATCACCGTGCCGTCGTAGGCGTCGACCGTGACCTTCACCGAGTTCCGGATGTAGTTGCCGATGCCGGGAACCGGATCCGAGTAGGGATACCGGTTGGTCGTCGTGTAGCCGTCCAGCATCCAGATCAGGCGCCCGTCGTTGTCGACGACCATGTACGGGTCTCGGTCAAATCTGAAAAACGGGGCGATCTGCCGGACGCGCTGGACGACCGTTCGGTGGATCATGATCCGGCTCTGGTCGGTGAGGTCGTTGGACAGGAGCATCTTGATCTCACCGAATCGTACGGCGAACAGGACCTTCCGGAGGAACGACGAGAGCGGGATGCCGCCGGCGCCGCTGTAGGTCGTGTAGACGTTCTGGTCGCCGGAGGGATAGTCGAGCTCCTGCGACTTGGTTTTCACCAGGACGTACTCGTTCGACACCTCTCCGTAGTAGATCTGCGGCCGCGTGATCTTCGGGAACCCGCCCGTCGACTGGGGCGGGATGTCCTTGACCAGGAACTCCGGCAGCCCTTCGGCGGTGATGCGGTTGACGGGCCCGACCACGGCGCCGTAGCCGTGCGTGAACGTCAGGTGCTCGTTGATCCAGATCCGGGACTGGAGGTGCTGGTACGAGAGTTCGCGCGGCGACAGCATGAGCTGGCGGTACTCGCCGTTCACGACATAGCGGTCGTTGTCCACGTCCACGAACTTGTAGTAGGTCCGGATCTCCTGGAGCTGCGCGAACGTGCGCAGGAGGGGGCGGTAGTCCCACAGGCGGATGTTCTTGATCGTCGCCGAGTTGCGCTCGAGCGCCCGCGCGTCCAGGGTCTCGTCGGCAGGGAATTCGCGCTCGACGATGTGGTCGAGCCCGTACGCCTGGCGGGTCATGCGGATGTTGTGTTCGATGAACGGGCGCTCGGCCGCGAGCTCGTTGGGCGTGACCCGCAGGCGCTGCAGCAACGCCGGGTAGACGCCGAGGCCCGCCACCCACACCAGGGCCAGGGCGATCAGGCCGCCGGCGACCAGCCGCAGGCCCGACCGCGCGATCTGGGCGACGCACGCGACGGCGCAGAGCACCGCGAACACGGCGAGGGCCCCGAGCACGGGCAGCGATGCGTAGATGTCGGTGTACGCGGCCCCGAACACGATGCCGCGCGGCGAGAAGACCAGCTCGAACCGATCGAGCCAGAACCCGACGGCTTTGAGGGCGAGGGCCAGGGCCCCAAGGAGGAGGAGGTGCATGCGCGCACCGGCCGCCAGCCGTGGGCCGCGGCTCGTCAGCACGAGGCTCCGCTGGAGCACGTAGACGGCGAGCGTCAGCACGATCGTGCTGGTGACGAGGGTGATGGCCCATCCGTACACGAGCTTCCAGAGCGGCAGGACGAAGACGAAGAAGCTGAGGTCGCGGCCGAAGAGCGGATCGGTGACGCCGAACGACGTCGCATTGAAGTAGCCCAGCACCGTCTCCCAGTGGACGGTGGCCCGCATTCCGGAGGCCAGCGCGATCAGCACCAGCACGATCGGCAGGAAGCGGCGGATCAGCGGCTCGATGATCACGCGGCTGGGCAGCCCGGAGCTGAGCTGGTCTTCGAGCTCCCAGATGACGTCGGGCGCCGCCGTGCGGGCCGCGAACGTCAGGTTGGCGTAGAGGAAGACGAGCACGGCGATGGCCAGCGCGGCGAAGAGCGATCCGCGGAGCGAGAGCGTCTTCACGAAGACGTCCGTGTAGCCGACCTCGCCGAACCAGAGCCAGTCGGTGTACAGCGGCACGACCTGGGCGACCAGGCCGAGAACCAGGAGCACGAGGAGCAGCAGCAGGACGGGCGGCGGGCGGTTCACGGATGTCGGCGGGGCGCGGTCAGGTCCCGTGCGTCCAGGACGCCAGGTAGTCGCGTTGCGCGGCCGTGAGCTGGTCGATCTCGACGCCCATCGAGGCGAGCTTGAGCCGCGCGATCTCCAGATCGATCTCCCGCGGCACGACGAACACCTTCCGGGCCAGCGTACGCCCGTGCTTGACCATGTACTCCGCGGCCAGCGCCTGGTTCGCGAAGCTCATGTCCATCACGGAGGCGGGATGCCCCTCCGCCGCCGTGAGGTTGATCAGTCGCCCCTCACCGAGAACGTAGAGCCGCCGACCGCTCTCGAGCGTG
>QHSV01000538.1 GCA_003221655.1 Candidatus Rokuibacteriota bacterium | reverse complement strand
CCCGGTCAAGGCGATCCGCGAGCTCACCGGCGGTGGCGTCGAATACTCCTTCGAGGCGATCGGCCTCAAGAAGGCCGCCGAGCAGGCCTTCGAGTGTATCCGCCCGGGCGGCACCGCGACGGTCATCGGCATGATCCCGGTCGGTCAGAAGCTCGAGCTCGAGGGCAGCGTGTTTCTCCGGGAGAAGCGCATCCAGGGCTGCAGCATGGGTTCGAACCGCTTCAAGGTCGACATGCCGAAGTACGTCGATTTCTACCAGCGAGGCCTGCTGCGCCTGGACGAGATGATCACGCGGCGGGGCCGGCTCGAAGACGTGAACGACGCCTTCCGCGCGATGAAGGCGGGCGAGGTCGCCCGCACGGTGCTGATGTTCGATTGATAGCTGTGGGGGCCTCAAAGGGCCCCCCAATCGCCCCTAAGCGCGATCGAGCGCGTCGACTGCGTCCGCCTCAACCCACTCGATCCCGGCGTGCGCGCCCTTGACCGCGGCCAGCTCGACCTCGACGAGGAGCTCGGGCCGCGCGAGCCCGGCGATGCGGCAGCCCAGGGACGCGGGCCAGCTCTTGGCGAACCAGGCCGGGCCCTCGCCGTGGGGCCGATTCACGCTCGCACCTTCCACGGTGAAGATGCGCCGGCGGACGACATCGTCGAGCGTGGCGCCAGCCTGCTCGAGCGCCCACCGGATCGTTTCGACCGACAGATCGGACTGAGCTGCCCAGTCACCCGGCGCCTGCGGCTGACCGGCCGCATTCATCGACGTGCAGCCGCTGACCCAGATCCAGTCCCCAACCTGCACCGCGCGCGCATAGCCGCGCGGCTTCTCACGCTGTTGCTGCGTGTAGATGTCGCGACGGGACCTGGACGCGCCGACGATCGCTTCCGTCTCGATCTCGACGAGCATTTCCGGATGAATGAGCGCCGGGATGCCCAGCAGTGTCGAGGTCGGCCGTACATCGCCGAGCGCCTCGAGCCAGGCGCGCGTGTAGTCCGCGGCCCGGCCCAGATCGGTCAGGTAGGTCTTGGTGTAGACGAGGTCTTCGCGCGTGGCCCCCGCCTGCTCCAGGGCCATGAAGATCGTGTCCATGATGCTTCGGGTCTGTCGGTACATGTCGCCCTTGCCTTCGACGACACCCCGTGCGTTCAACGCCGTGCTCCCGGAGACGAAGACGCGATCGCCCACTCGCACCGCCCGGGAGTATGCGTACTCGTCCTCGATGGCGCGCCCAGAGGAAATGCGCCGGCCCGTGGCGCCGGCGCGGTCGACCGCGTCGAGCTCGATCTCGACGAGCTGGTCGGGCCGAGCGAGCCGGTTGACCTGCACGAGCGTCGCCGCCGGCCGTACATCCCGAAAATACCGGGCCAGCGCCCGCCCGACCTCGGCACCCACGCCGATGTCGGTGACGTAGATGCGACTGCGCACCACGTCGCCGAGCTTGGCGCCCGCCTTGCCCATGCTCCACTCGGCGATCGTCATGATCGCCTCGACCTGCTTCGCGACTTCGCCGACGCCGCGCACGTTGCCCTCTCGATCGATGGCCGTGGTGCCCGACTGCAGCACCATGTCGCCGACGCGCACCGCTCGCGAGTAGTGCGCCAGCTTCTCGAGCGATCGTCCAGAAGCGACGTTGATACGCCGATACGTTCCCATTGGTCCTCCCGAGTCAGCGGATTGCGGTCCGCGCGCGCGAGCCCGGGTCGCTCAGGCGCTGCACAACCGGCGGCACGTGGGCGGCCCAGGGCTGGACCGCCTCGAACGCCGCGGCGGCTCGCAGCACCGCCGTCTCGCCGCGCCGCTTGCCGACGATCTGCAGGCCGACCGGCAGCCCCTGGCTCGTGAACCCGCACGGGATCGAGATCGCCGGTAGGCCGAGCACCGAGAACGCGTACGTGAGATACGAGCGCTGCATCGCCGTGCCCACGGGCCGGCCATTGACGTCGAGTGCGTGCGGCTGCTCGAGCGGGAACGGGGGTGCGGCCGTCGTCGGCGTGATCAGCAGATCGCGCTCGGCCAGGAATTCGTGGACCCGTTGCCACTGGCAGGTACGGAGGAGCTCGCCGCGCGCCACGTCGATAGACGTGAGCGCCAGGCCCTGCTCGGTGTTCTCCACCAGCCCCTGCTGGAGGACGGCTCGGTGCTCGGGAAGCTTGTCCGCATGGCGGGCGACCATCAGGAGCCCGCGCGTGAGCCGGACGATCTCCGGCACGTCGCTCATATCCGGGCAGTCCGCCTCGACGCGGGCGCCCGCCGAGCGTAAGACGCCGACCGCGCGCTCGCAGACGGCCCCCACCTCGTGGTCGATCGTCACCAGCCCGCCGAGATCGGAGGTCCACGCGATCCGGCATCCCTTCACCGACGGGGCTTTCACCGCCTTCCCGAACGCTCGAGGATCGACGTCGTACGAGATCGGAGACCGATCGTCGACGCCGGCCATCACCGAGAGCATCAGCGCGGTGTC
>QHSV01000073.1 GCA_003221655.1 Candidatus Rokuibacteriota bacterium | reverse complement strand
CAGGGCACCCCTTCGTTCCGGAAGAACCCGATCCCGGGATCGAGGACGATGCACTCCTCGGGAATCCCCGCCGCGCGGGCGCGCTCGAGCCCCCGCGCCAGCAGCGCTTTCACGGAACCCACCGGGTCCACGTCTGATGGCAGGGGCCTCTCGACCCCCGACACGATGGGGTTCGCGGGGGGTCCGGGTCCCTCCGGGGACGCCATGAGGATGATACCGGCGTCACGCTCGCGGACGAGCGCGGCGACGGCCGGGTCACGCAGGCCCGTGACGTCGTTGATCACCCGCGCGCCGGCATCGAGCGCGCCACGGGCCGGTCCTGGGCGGGCCGTGTCGGCCGAGATCGGCACCGGCACCTTGGGCGCCAGCATGTCGATCGCCCGCGCCAGCCGTGCGCGCTCGTCCTCGTCACTGATGGCGGTATCGAGGTAGGGTGCCGTCGATCGGGCGCCGACGTCGATGAGTGTCGCCCCCGCCTCCACCATCGCGAGCGCGACGGTGAGCAGATCATCGCCCGCGGCGTGTACGGAGCCGGCGTGAAAGGACTCAGGGCTGACGTTCAGGACGCCCATGACGGCGACAGGAAGGCCGCGACCGAGGGAGACGCCTGCGAGGATGGCTCGATGGTCCAAATCGAGCCGCGAGGCGCTACGCGGGCGCGCCGGCCTCCTGGAAGGGGCGGGTGCGCAGGATCCGGGCGATCTCCTCGCCGTCGAGGGTCTCCCGCTCGAGCAGGGCGCGCGCCAGCGCGTGAAGCTTTTCGATGCTCTCCTGGAGGATCTGCTTGGCGCGGCTCGCCGCCTCCATCACGATCCGCTTGATCTCGGAGTCGATGAGGAGGGCGGTGTCCTCGCTGTAATCTTTCGCCCGGGCGACCTCGCGGCCGAGGAAGATGTGCTCCTCGTTCTTCCCGAAGGTGAGTGGCCCGAGCCTGTCCGACATGCCCCACTCGCAGACCATCTTGCGCGCCATCTCGGTCGCCTTCTCCAGATCGTCGCCCGCGCCGGTGGTCTGCTGGTTCAGCACGATCTCTTCGGCGGCCCGCCCGCCGAGCAGGATCGTAATGCGGTTGACCAGGTACTCCTTCGAGTAGTTGTACTTGTCGTCAACCGGGAGTTGCTGCGTCAGGCCCGCTCTCGAAGTCGGACATCTCGACGAGCTTCTTGTTCTGGCGCGCCGCCAGCAGCGCCGCCTCGTTCACGAGGTTCGCCAGATCCGCGCCCGAGAACCCGGGCGTCCCCCGCGCCAGCACCTTGAGTTCGACGTTCGGAGCCAGCGGGATCCGCCGAGCGTGCACGCGGAGTATTTCCTCGCGCCCCTTCACGTCGGGTCGGGGCACGACGACCTGACGATCGAACCGCCCGGGCCTCAGCAATGCCGGGTCGAGGACGTCGGGCCGGTTGGTGGCCGCGATCAGGATGACGCCCTCGTTCGTCTCGAATCCGTCCATCTCGACGAGGAGCTGATTGAGCGTCTGCTCCCGCTCGTCGTGGCCCCCCCCGAGGCCGGCCCCGCGGTGGCGCCCGACGGCGTCGATCTCGTCCATGAAGATGATGCAGGGCGCGTGCTTCTTACCCTGCTCGAACAGATCGCGCACACGGGAAGCACCGACGCCCACGAACATCTCCACGAAGTCGGAGCCCGAGATCGAGAAGAACGGGACGTTCGCCTCGCCGGCGATCGCCTTCGCGAGCAGCGTCTTGCCCGTGCCCGGCGGCCCGACGAGCAGCACGCCCTTCGGGATCTTTCCACCGAGCTTCTGGAATTTCTGCGGGTCTTTCAGGAAATCGATGATCTCGCGCAGCTCTTCCTTGGCCTCGTCCACCCCGGCGACATCTTGAAAGGTGACTTTGTTCTGCTTCTCCGAGATCAGCCGGGCCCTCGCCTTCCCGAAGCTCAGCGCCTTGGCGCCGCCCCCCTGCATCTGGCGCATGAAGAAGACCCAGACGCCGATGAAGAGGAGCATCGGCACCCACTGCAGGAAGATCGCGTACCAGGGGTTGGAGTCGGGCGGCTTCACCGCGATGCGGACACCGCGGTCCTTCAGGGTCTTGACGAGGTCGGGATATTCGACGATGTACGTGCGCTGTGTCTGCGCCGAATCCTTGAGCGAGTACGTGACGAGGTTGCCGCGGATGACGACGGACTCGACCCGACCCTGATCGAGCGCCTTGAGGAACTCGGAGAAGTTCGGCTGTTCCTGGCCGCCCTGCTGCGCACCCTGGAAGATGGTGAACAGGAGGATGACGATGAGGCCGATCACCATCCAGAGCGCGAGGTTCTTGTAGACCTGGTTCATATACGCCCCGGTCATTATAGCACCGGGCGCGACGACGGCGGAGAGCGTCAGATCGCGTCGAGCGCCGCGACGTAGGGCAGGTTGCGGTAGAGCCCGTCGTAGTCGAGCCCGTAGCCCACCACGAAGACGTTCGGGATCGTGAACCCGAGGTAGTCGATGGTGACGTCCGTCTCCCGACGACCCGCCTTGTCGAGGAGCACACACGTGCGCACGCTCCGCGTCCGGCGCGCCTCGAGCATTCGTTTCAGCGCGCCGAGCGTGAGGCCCGTGTCGACGATGTCGTCGACGATGAGCACGTGTCGGTCCGCGATGTCGACCGCCAGGTCCGCGACGAGCCGCACCGTGCCCGAGGAGCTGGTTCCCGCGCCGTAGCTCGAGGCGCGAATGAAATCGACGGTGAGGTCGATCGGGAGCGCCCGCATGAGATCGGCGACGAAAGGCACCGCCCCCTGGAGAACACCGACCAGCACCGGATTCTCCCGCGCGTAGTCGCGCGCGATCGCTCGGCCCAGCTCGGCCACGCGCGCGGTGAGCTCGCCTTCGGCGACGAGCACTCGCCCCGGCCTGGGCGCCCCCATCTCACCGGGACGTCACGAAGGCCGAGAGCGAACGCTCGCTGCCGATCCGGTCGGCGACCTGCTGGGCCGCTTCCCGCGTGGCGAAGGAGCCGACGCGCACGCGGAACCGGACGCTGCCGGGGGCGTCGATCTGGACGACGTACGCGGGGTGGCCCCCGGCGGCGAGCCGCGCGCGCAACGCCTCGGCGGGCTCCCTCGCCTTGTACGCGCCGACCTGGACGGTGAACGCCGCCTGGTTCGGCGCCGGTCTCGGGATCTCGGGCGCCGCGGTCCCCTCGGTCGGCGGCGGCGCGTCGGGTTTGTCGCTCCTCTCGACGCGCGGGGGCTTCGAGGGTTTCACCGGCGGCGGCGACGTGAGCGGTGCGGTCAAATCCTGATAGAAGGTCAGCGTCGGAGCCGGCTCGGCCTGGCGCGCAGCTCTGTCCCCCCCTCGCGCCGGCGACGCCTCTTTCGCCCTCGCTGCGGTGGGGCCCTGGGAAGACAGAGGGCGCGGCCAGAAGCGCCCCGCCACGACTCCGAGCATGAATGTGCCGCCGAGGACCGCGAGACAGCCGACCAGGAAGAGGACGGAGGCGGTGCGATTTCTGTTCCGCCGCGCCCGCCCGGCCCGCACGACCATCACATGCTCTCCGGCGCGCTCACGCCCAGGAGCTCCAGGCCGTTGCGGATGACGGTGTCCACCGCCGCGCAGAGCGCCATGCGCGCACGCATGAGGCGAGCGTCGTCCTGGATGACCCGGTGGGTCTTGTACCAGGGATGGAATTCGGCCGCGAGCTGTTGCAGCCAGTACGCGACCCGGTGCGGCTCCAGCGCCCGGGCCGCCCCGTTGACGAGCTCCGGGAACTGCAAGAGCAGCTTGATCAGCGCCAGCTCCGCGGGCTCGACGAGCGGGCTCGTGTCCACGTCGGGCAGGTTCGGCACCGCGATCCCCTGCTCCGCCGCCTGGCGGAAGATCGAGCGAATTCGCGCGTGCGCATACTGCACGTAGTAGACGGGGTTCTCGTTCGACTGCCGCGTCGCGACCGCCAGGTCGAACTCGAGTGGGCTGTCGTGCCGGCGTGTGAGGAACGTGAAGCGAGCGGCGTCCCGGCCGACCTCCTCGAGCAATTCCTCCATGAGCACAAACTCGCCCCGGCGCTTGGACATGCGCACGGGCTGTCCGTCGCGCAGCAGCGTCACAAGCTGCACGAGCAGGACCTCGAACGCCTCGGGCGGGTGGCCGAGCGCCTGCATCGCCGCCCGCATCGGCGCCACTAACCCGTGGTGGTCGGGACCGAGGAGGTTGATCACACGGTCGGTGTTCGCGAACTTCAGATAGTGGTGGTAGGCGACGTCGACCGCGAAATAGGTCGGCTCGCCGTTCGATCGTCTGAGCACGCGGTCCTTGTCGTCGCCCGCTTCGTCGCGCTCGGACGAGCGGAACCAGAGCGCTCCGTCCTGCTCATAGCTCAGGCCGCGTGACGCGAACTCCTCCAGCACCTTCTCCGAAAGGCGCTTGTCACGGACGTCGCGCTGCTCGGACGACCAGACGTCGAACTCCACGCCGTACTCACGCAGGATCCGGCGCTGCGCCTCGACCATCCGCGCGACCGCATAGCGCCCGAAGTGCTCGATGCGCTCGCGCTCGGGCGCGCCGTTCATGAGGCGGCCGCCCTCGTGCCGGTACGCCTTCGCGAGATCGACGAGGTACTCACCCGGGTAGCCGTTCTCGGGAAGCGCGGCCGACTCGCCGAACTCCTGCCTCACGCGCGCCTCGAACGAGCGCGCGAGGGCCTCGAACTGATTGCCCGCGTCGTTGACGTAGAACTCGGTCGCGACGTGTGCGCCTTGCGTCCGGAGCAACCGCGCGAGGGCGTCGCCAACCGCGGCGGCGCGCGCATTGACGATGACCAGCGGGCCGGTCGGGTTCGCGGAGACGAACTCGAGACGGATGCGCCGCCCCGCTTGACTTTCACCACGCCCATAGGCGGCGCCCGCCGCGAGAATTTCGCTGAGCGCGCTGGCGCACCAGGCCGGAGTCAGGAACACGTTGAGGAACCCGGGCCCCGCGACCTCGACGCGCTCGACCTCGGGCATCGGCGGGAAATGCTTGGCGACGAGGTCGGCGATCTGTCGGGGCGCGCGCTTCGCGATCCGTGCGAGAACCATGGGGAAGTTGGTCGCGTAGTCGCCGTGCTCCGCCTGGCGCGGGACCTCCCACGCACACTCTGCGGGCTCGGGCAGGCCCGCCTTCGCGAGCGCCGTCCGCACTCCGTCCGTCAACCGGTCTGTCAGCCGCACTCTCGTAACAGGGTACCCGCCCTGCGCCGCGTCGTGACGAAGAAAAAGCGGGCCGCAGTGCAAGTCTCACGGCGGCCGCGCGCTGGATCTTTTCGCACGGCGTGAGGCGCGTGAACATGAAGGCCGTGCGAGCCGCAAGATGTCGCACGGAGGCTCTGCCGTTCGAGGCGAACGGAGATGAAGATCGTGCGAGCCGGGCGGCCGCGGGGGCTCGGCGACGCGTGCAGCGAGGCGAGCGCTCCAGAAGGTGACGATGGTGAAGCGAGCCGCCGCACTGCCCGGGGGCTGGGGCCCCGCGCGCGGGGCGCGCAGGAGTGAATCACGCGAGCTCGCAGTATGGCTCAGACGAGTTCGTGGGCGGCCGTCGATCGCGGGTGGAACGCCCGTGCGGCGGCGGTTCTCGACGCGGGCACTGGGAGCGACGCGCCCTGGAAGCCCGACGAGCGAGACGACAGTCGCACTCGCAGAGAGAGCGTGCAGGGGTCCCCGGCATGCGTAGCGGGCCCAATCGCACGTTCCAGTCTTCTCTGAGATTCAGACATGTAACCCACCGTCAAACCAGCTTCCTTCCGACCACGAACGCCGCGGCCATGAGCAAGAGGCTAACCGCGGCTGCCGCTCGCACCACTCTTACTGACCGCTCGATGTCGCTCACGATCGGCATAGCGCCGGCGCCAAGCCGATGGACGGTCGGCTTCTCGAGGACCACGCTGAGGGCACCCGCCATGGGAGCCATCGTCCATCCCGCGTTCGGGCTCTCGGTGCGGCACCGATCGCGTCGAAGGATCGCCAGGGCCCCGCGGGCACTCTCGCCGGCGAGAGCTGCGCCGGCGACGAGACTCAACCCGGCGATCCGGGCCGGGAGGAAGTTCAGCAGGTCGTCGAGCCGCGCCGCACTCTTGCCGAAATACTCGAGCGGTCCCGTGCGGTACCCGAACATCGAGTCGGCCGTGTTGATCACGCGATAGACCGCGGCGCCGACGAGTCCCCCGGCGAGGAAGAAGCACACCGGGGCGACGAGGCCGTCGGTCAGGTTCTCGGCGACGGATTCAACGGTCGCCGAGGCAACCTGCCTCTCGTCGAGCTCGGCCGTGGGTCGGCTCACGAGGTGGTAGCCGACCGCCTGCCGGGCCGCCGGAAGATCACCGCGGCCGAGGTCGACGGCGACGGAGCAGGCCGCGCCGACGAGACCTCGGAAGGAGAGCAGGCACGTGAGGGCGAGCGCCTCGAGCAGAAGGCCGCCGGCTCCGAGTCGCGCCCCGAGTGCCGACACGAGCGCTCCCGCCGCCCCGGCAAGCCCGGCGACGGCGATCGTGACCGCTGCGCCGCCGGCCAGAAGCCTCGCCGGCGATCCGCGGCAGAGACAGCGCCTCCCCGCTTCGAGCAGCCGGCCGATCCACGCGACAGGATGGTAGCGGTTCGGGGGATCGCCGAAGGCGAGGTCGACCGCCAGCGCCAAGAGTAGCGCAGCCGGCTTTGCGACGTCGGGGCTCAGGGCGTGAGGCACGCAGCGACGCCGGTCACCGCCCGAGCCGCACGCTCACCCCGGCACGGAACGCATAGTCGGGCCCGGGTCCGCCGAACGAGGTCTCGGCGGACGCGTCGAGGGCAACGCGCGGCGTCAGGAAGAACTGGATGCCGGCATCCAGGCCGACGATGTCGTGCGCGCCGCGCTCGGCCGGCGAGGCATAGAAGACCTCGACGTAGGTCGACCAACGCTCTCCGATCTGGCGCGAGAGCGCCGCCGAGACGGCCTCCTGGAGCAGGAAGGCGTCGCGATTCGACTGGCCGATGGCAACGAGTCCCACGTTCGCCTCGAGGCCGAGCTGCCACGGCAGATCGACGCTCGCGAGCGCGGTGAGTCCGAAATCCACACGCTCCGAACCGATCGGCGAGCGGGCGACCGGCAGCTTGACGAACGGCAGGAGGCCGAGCGAGGGCCACCAGCTGCCTTCCGGTGAGTCGAGAAACCGGTACTTCACGCCCAGCGTGGGATCGCCGAAGCCGGTATCGTTCTCCGCGCCACGCAGCCGAACCAACGGAGCGCCGTCGAGCCGGACTTCGAGTCGGTCGGTGAGCCCCGCCCGGAGCATCGCGCCGAGCACGAACTGTCGCTCGTCGGGACCACCGCTCACTCGCGACCGGGAGTAGTCGACGCCGCCCTCGATCTGGAGAGCACCGGGGGGAACGGTGCTCGTGCTGTTGCTGACGCCGGGGCGATCGGCCTGGATACGAGCGGGCTCTTCGGCTCCCGCAACGGATGCCCCGAACGTCAGGGCCGCACAGACCGCGAGGCTGCGGCCCCCTGGCTTCACGCGCTCAGTCGCCCGCGTATCGCCGCCGGAGCTCCTGCCAGAGCGCCGTCTTCTCCCAGCGCGGCTCTGGGAGGCGCCGCCAGTCCTCGTCGAAGTGCGGGTTCGGGAACAGGATCGTGATCATCTGCTCGCCGCGACCGTTCCAGAGCCTGAGCCCCCACGTCGTCCCCGCGCAGGAGCCACCCTCCGTCCGGAAGAATGCGGCGCGCGCCACGCGCCGGATGCGCGCGAGCTCCTCGCTGCGAGTCCCCCGGTGATCGTTGACGCACAGGTGGAAGTGCCAGGGGCCGGTGTCCACCGTCAAGTACCCGTCGAGCGTCGTCACCTTCGGGGCCGAGGCGAACTGGATCTCGTAGGCCGCGCCCTCGATCAGCGGTCCGACGGTGAGCTTCGCCCAGTGTTCCGTGAAGAGCTCGGTGAGGAGGCGCTCGACCCCGTCTCCTTCGACCGCCATGTCGTGATACTCGGTCGTGGCGCCATCGAGGCCGCGCTCGACCGTCCGCGCGCTCCCTTCGGGCATGCTCACCTCCCAGTCGGTGGATCGGTGAGCATACTACTTTAGATCGAAGACCACCGGCAGCGGCACCTTCAACTGTCTCGGCACGACGCCCGCGGGGAACGGCTGGCGGGGAAGATTCCGCACCGTCTCGAGCGCCGCGTCGTCGAGCAGCCGGTGGGACGACGAGACCTTGACGACCGCGCTGATCGCGCCGTCCGGCTTGATGAGAAGCTCTAGCAGGACCGTCCCCTTGATCCCTTGCCGGCGTGCGGCCAGCGGGTACTCAAGCGTCTCCTGGATCCGCTGTCTGATCTGCCTGTAGTAGGCACCGTATTCGGACCCGGGCCCGCCGCCCGGAGGCCCGACCGGGGCCAGCGCGACGTCGGGCGGGGTGCCACCCGCCATTGCCGGTGGCCCCGACGTCGCGCCCCGTACGAAGCCAGCGCGGGAAGGCTGGTCGGCGCTCGCGCCGCCCGGGTTGGCGCCGACTTCGCCCGCGGGGGCGCTGGGCTCGCTTCGCGCCACATCGCCCGGAGGCTCTTCGCGCGGCAATTCGGCGGCCCTCTCGGGCGGGCGGGACTCTGGCGGCCTCGACGGTGCAACGTCCCGCTCGGGCAGCTGGGGCGGTTCGGGACTGGATGGCGCAGGCGCCGAGACCGCCGGCGGTTCCGCTTCGACCAGCGCACGTGCACCCGCCGGCGACGCCACAGGCGATGACGAGGCGCTCGAGACTGTCGCCGCGCGCCTGATCAAGCGTGCGGAGCCTGCGCGCTCCGCTTTCGGGCCCCTTTCGTCCGTAGCGGCCTCCAGCTCCGACAGATCAATGACGAGCGCGCTTGAGACTGGCTCGCCGGGGGCGAAGAAGCAGAGAACCCCGAGCGCCATGCCGTGGACGGCGAGGGAGGCCAGCATCGTCAGCAGGGGCGGCCGTTGAGTCACGGATGCTCGTCCATCCAGCGCCGGATCCCGGCGCTCAGCGCCGAGCGGGCCGCGCGGGCGACCACCCATCCGAAATCGCTGATGGGTCCTCCAAACCGATGCCGCGTACCGTGCCCGGTCACTGCGACGACCACGGCGTCCGTTGATGTACCGCTCGCCACCTGACCATCGTCGCACCGGACTTCGGCGGCAGCCAACAGCGCCGTCTTGACCTCGGTGACCGTCATCACGGCGTTGACGAGCGCCGCCGGCTCGGGCGCGCCGTCGACGACGACGATCGCGTTGATCGTGGACGGTGCCCACGCCGCGATCGGGGTCGCTCCGGCCGCTACTCGGTTCGAAAGCCCGACGGTCACGACCGCGAGAGCCTTCAGCCCGCACCCGGTCACTGTGGCGACCTCCGCCTTCTCGGTCCACGCCGACGTCAGGAGTCCGACCCACGGCCCGGGAATCCCGCGCCGTATCGTAAAGCTCGGCAGCAGGCCGTCCGCCTGCTCTTCCCGGAGATCCTTCGGGACGTGGAGGTTCACGATGGCGCGCGCCGCGGTGAACCCGCCCCTCACGAGTGCCGAGGAGAGGACTGTCAGCGGCTCGTGCGCCGTGACGACGACGGCTTCAGGATCCACCGCGACCTCGATCCCGTCGATCACGTGAACCTTTTGCCCTCCCGACCGGACTCTAGAACGCGGCCCGGAGACCGGCAAGACCCCCGACACGGGACGCATCCTCGTGGGGCCGCCGTGTCCCTCACGCCCGCCACGTCGGGCGCACGATCGGCCGTCGCGTCGCCTCGGTCTTGTCGACGATCAGCTCGCAACCGAAGACCGAGGCGAGGAGCGATTCGTCCAGCACCACCTCGGGCTCGCCGGTGGCGGCCGTCCGGCCGCCGGCCAGCAGCAGCAGCCGATCGCACACTTCGGCGGCCAGATTGAGATCGTGGGAGACGAGCA
>QHSV01000537.1 GCA_003221655.1 Candidatus Rokuibacteriota bacterium | reverse complement strand
CACCCGGCGCTCATTACCTGAGCTCCGGAACGCGGGCGCCACGCTGCGGATTCAGGTGGTGGAGCATGAGGTCACGACCGCAAGCGACATCGAACGCGCCCTGGGCGCGGCCGACCGCGGTAAGGTCGACGGCGTGTTTGTCCTCTCGCCCACCCTCTGGACCAACTTTCCCTCCCTGGTTCTTCGCCTGACCAAGGAGCGGCGCTTGCCGCTGGTGAGTCACCGCAAAGAGTGGGTGCAGCAGGGGGCGTTGTTCTCGTATGCGCCAGACCTCGCCGCCATCGGCCGCTTGGCCGCCCCGTATGTCACCAAGATCCTGAATGGCACCAAGCCGGGCGACCTGCCCGTGCACCGCACCGCCCCCTCATACCGGCCCTTCCTGCAAGCCGCCGAGGCTGCCAGAGGGAAGCTCGGTGTTCAGCTTCGGACCGTCGGTGTGAGCACTGTCGCGGATTACGACGGGGCCTTCGCGACGTTGGCGCAAGATCACGTTGACGCCGTTCTCGTCCACGCGTCCACGCAAACCGGTCGCGATAACCCCCGGCGTCTGACCGAGCTCGCACTGAAGCACCGGTTGCCGACTATATTCGGAAACAGGGACAACGCGGTGGCGGGCGGCCTGATGAGCTACGCGCCGGATATGACCGACCAGTGGCGGCGCGCCGCTGTCTACATCGATAAGATCCTCAAGGGTGCCAAACCAGCGGACCTGCCGGTGGAGCAGGCTTCCAAGTTCGAGTTGGTCATCAACCTCAAGACCGCCAAGGCGCTCCGGCTTACAATCCCGCAGACGCTGCTGCAGCGGGCGGATGAACTGATTCAGTAGCGCGTGCTGGCCCGCGAGTCCTCGGCCCGTGACTGACCGCCTCGGCCGCCTGCTTCTCGTCACGCTGGAAGCGGCGCGCATGGGCGCCGTGCTGGTGCGCGTCGTGGCGTTCAGCTAGACTCCCCGGCAGCATGCGGCTGATCGGGCTCGCGGTCATTCTCGCTGTCGGTCTCGCTCTTGCGCCGCTCGCCGCCGAAGCGCAGACGGCGGCGAATGTTTACCGAGTCGGGTACATCGGCCCGACGCCCGTCGCCAACATCGTCAGCGATCCCACTCATCCCTTCAACAGCGGCTTCCTCCGGGAGATGCGCCAACGGGGCTACGTGGAACGACGGAACTTCGCTCTTGGGTATCGATCCGTCGCGGGAAGCCCCGAGCGAGACTCTGAGGTCGTGGGTGAACTGGTCCGCCTCGAAGTGGACGTCATCGTTGCGGTGCCCGCGCCGACAGTTCAAGCCGCCCAGCTAGCGACCAGGAAGATCCACATCGTCATGTTCGGCGTCGGTGATCCGGTGGCCACAGGATTCGTCGCGAGCCTCGCTCGGCCGGGCGGCAACATCACGGGCCTCAGCCAACTCTCCGTCGTGTTGTTCTCGCACATGAGTTAATCGTTATGGTCTTTCACGGCGCGAGATCCTGGGAATGTCCGCGGGTGAGCGCCGGCGTTCGGCGAGGGGGCGCCCTGCATCGCTCCTTTCGGGTAAATGCCACCCTTGGAGGAAGGGAACCATGTTCAAGCAAATTGTGCTCTGCACGGCTCTAATCACGTTCGGAATGGTGCTGTCGCTCAATGCACAGCCGCAGCCTTCGCCGGTCCAGCCCTCGCCTATCAAGCGCACGATCCTACAAAGAGCGGACGTGCCCGGAACCAACCTGGAGATCATCTATGCCACGGTAGAGATCGCCGCCGGTTTCAAGGCCGGGCGCCATAACCATCCCGGTGTGGTCATGGGACATGTCGTCGAGGGTGACTTCTGGCTGCACGTTGACGGCCAGCCGGAACAAGTCCTGCACGCCGGGCAGTCCGTAACGGTTCCTGACCGCGCCATTCACAATGAAGGCGCGACTGACAAGCCGGTCAAGCTGAACGCGGTTTATGTCGTCGAGAAAGGGAAACCCCTCGCCGCGCCGGCGCAATAGAGGGTCGGACATCATCGCGATCTGGCAACGCGCCGCCGTCTTCGTCGACGAGATCCTCACAGGCGCCAAGTCCGGTGATCGAGCAGCCGACCAAGTTCGAGTTGGTGATCAACCTCAAGACCGCGAAGACTTTCTCTGGTTCATGTCAAGCGAGTTTTTTCTGACGCAGCCGCAACTGCTGCCGCGTCATCGTCGCCAGGTGGTACTGCTCGTCGTATGGGACGTGGCGCTCCCACATGATGAAGATGATCTTCAACCATTTGGCGCTCAGGGCGCGGAGCGCCTGGCGATACGAGTGACCCCGCGCGCGCTGCTCGTCGTAGTACGCTCGGGCCCACTCACTCCAGCGCAGCGAGAGAAACGCCACGTGGTCGATGACGTAGCGCAACGACTTGTCGCAGGCAAAGCGGAACCGGACGATCTGCTGTTTGCCGCTCCGTATCGTCACGGGCACCGTGCCGGCCTGCGCCTGCAGATGCCGAAACGACTCCCACCGTCCGGGCGCGTCCCCCAGGCGGGCCCAGAGCGTGGGCGCCGTGATGCCGTGGTCACCGATC
>QHSV01000536.1 GCA_003221655.1 Candidatus Rokuibacteriota bacterium | reverse complement strand
TTCTGATCACCGTGCGCTGCCCGTCGCGCACGTCGACTCTCGAGAGCACGGCGTTGCCGCGCACCGTCGCCCGTGGCTCAGACAAGGCAGGAAGGACGACCGCCAGATCGAAATCCGCGCGTCCACTGAAATGGGCCCGGGTGGGGACGTACGCCTGGTAATGCGCGAGCTCAGCCTCTCTCGCGTTGACGCGAAGGTCGGCACTGAACGGATCGATCCCCACACGGCCCACGACCTGGAGCTGACCGCCGCCAGGCGGGCGCACGGCGAGTCTCACTCCGACCGGGCCAAGCGGCCATCCGCCTCCCGTGATCGTGGCGTCGAACTGTGAGAGGTCGAATGTCGCGCGAGGCTTGACCGTCTCGTCCCGCCACGAGAGCACGCCGTGCCGCACCGCGATTTCTCCAATGTCGATGCGGGGCGATCGCGTGGTGAGATCTTTCGCGTCGTTCACCGGTGTCGGCGCGGCAGCCGGGCGATTCCAGATGGCGCTCAACGGGAAGCCGCCAGCCTCGTCCCGCTCGACGATCGCCCTCGGTCCGCTCACGACGAGCCGCTTCACGCCAAGTCGCGTCGGCCACTGCACCTCGAGCCCCGTCGCCTCCACTCGCTGGGCGCCCAAAAGCTCCTGCTGCGTGTCCCTGATACCGAGACGGTTGACGGCGACCGTGCCCTTCACGCGGGTGGGCACGCCTGCGGCGAGCGGCTCATCGATGCGAAGATCGGCTTCGCCCCGGCCGTTGACCCTCGCCACCACTGGAAGGAACCGATTCCATGACCCAAGGTCCAGATCGCTGAGCCGGAGATGGAGCTGACTCGGTGCCGGAGGTGGGCGGAGCATGCCGGAGACCGCGAGCATTCCGCCTCCGGGAATCGCGGTCCGCACCTCGAGTCGACCCGGAGTCGTGATGGGCCACGTGAGATCCGCGATGCTGGCGCGAATCGCCGACACCTGGTACCGAGCGCTTTGCTGACTCCTCGGGTCGCGAACACTGGCCGAGCCTTTCAGTTCGAACTGGCCGACCCGAACCTGCTCGTCCTGGACCGTGAAATCGGTGAGCTGCGCCGTCAGCTTCGGGATCTGTGTGACGGGCTCGCGCTCACCGGGCCTGACCAGCGCCAAATCCTCGAACTCGCCCGTCAGGTCGGCCCGCACACCGGCGCGCGCGTCCACCGTGACTTTGAGGGTCGAGCTCACACGCCCTCGATCGAGCACGACCGGGGCATCGGGCGGCAGGTAGAGCCGAGCGAGTGCCAGGTCCAACTTCTTGACCGTCACGGTGGCCCGGAGATGAATCGGGTAGAGTCGGAATTGCTCGATCTCGACCAAGTTCGGCGCGCCAGCGGTCACCGAGCTTGCGACCACAGTTCCGTCATCGCGCAGGGTCGAGACGTTGTACGCCTCGATCTGGATGTCGTCCGACGTCCACGTCCGCCGTTCGGGCAGCGCGCGGTCTTCGAAAGCGATCGTCCCATCGACCAGCGTGAACCGGTCGACGGATACATCGAACGTCTTCTCGGTCGTCCCCGCGCCTTCGATCAGATCGGAGAAGTTGAAATCCTTCGCGAGTCGTACGACACGAAGGGTTGGCTTTTGGAGGACCAGCTCTCGTACCCAGATATGACCGCGGAGGAGCGACAGGAGATGCAACCGCACATCAAGCCGCTCGCAGTCGGCAAAGGGTGCGCCGCCGTCCGGCTCGGCGACGTGGAGCCCGTGGATCATGAACCGGCCGCTCAGCAGCTGAACGTCGACGCGATCGATGCTGACCGGTCGCTTCGTGATTGCCTGGAGCCGAGAGATCGCTACCTGCCGCGCTACAGTTGGTAGCGCATAGAGCGTTGTGGCCACCACGACCAGCAGGACGCCTGAGATCACGATGAGCGAGCGATGCGACCTCATCATTTTCATCGGTGCCCCTCGCTGATTTCAGTATGCCGACCTTTCCGGCTCGTGGCTACTGTCAATCGCAAAATAAGCTTCTTTGGGGGGATCTACCACTTGACCCGGAACGCCCGCCTTTTCATCTACTTCGATCTTGGGTAGCCGTCGGTCCGAGTGCGTCCGAGTGCTGGGAATGCGCACAACCATTCGCAATCGAAAGTCTGCTAAGCAATCTCCTATCAAAAACCCGGGGCCGGGCCGAGGCCCTTGACGGCCGCGCGGTGCGTACTCCTTGCACTGCCACCCGACGATCGGGTGGAAGGCGCCGCCAGGGGTCGTTAACGCAGACGCGGAGCGACCTCTTGGGCATAGAGGCGAATCGAGTTGAGCACGCGCTCGAGCGGAATCCGCCCGCCGACGTTCGACTCCATGATGACCCCCGACAGACCCAGCTGTTCCCGCAGCTGGCGCAGCCGGTCGACGACCATGTCCGGCGTGCCGTACGCCACTCGATCGCGCAACAAGTCGTCGTAGCTCACGTGTGAGAGGCGATCCGCACGCTCTGCGCGCTCTTCCGAGCCGGTCGTCCCCGCGGCCCCGACCGACGCGGCCAGGTTCTCGGCCAACCGGCGATAGGCGCGGGTGGTGCTCTCCTCCGGCTCCGAGCGCGCTTGCGCCGCGGTGCCCGCGACGTAGACCGGGATGCGGAGGTAGACGTTGCCGTTGCCCGGATGTCCGGCCTCTCGCAACGCGGTGCGGTACACCTTGAGGTGTCGGGCGGCCTCGGGGACGTCGAAGCCGCGCAGTCCGGTGACCAGCGAAAAGCCCATGCGTCCAACGAGCGGAAACGTGTCGTGGGTCGTGGCCGCCACCCAGATCGGCGGATGCGGCTTCTGATAGGGCCGCGGCACCACGGTCAGATTGTCGAACGTGAAATATTTTCCGGTGTGCGAGAAGCCCTCCTGAGTCCACGCTTTGAGAATGACGTCGAGCGACTCCTGGAAGCGATCGCGGCTCTCGTCATACCGAACGCCGTAGCCCGAATAGGCGCGGGGAAAGCCGCTGCGGCCGACGCCGAAGTCGAGACGGCCCTGGCTGATCTGATCGACGGTGGCGGCCTCTTCGGCGGTGCGGATGGGGTGACAGAGCGGCAGGACGCTGACCCCGGTGCCGATCCGCAGGCGTGTGGTGCGGGCTGCGACAGCGGCAGCCAGCACGAGCGGCACGGAGGCGATCGACGGGATGCCCGCGCCCATGGGATCGGTGGGTCTCCTGTGCATGGCGAAGTGTCGCTCGGCCAGCCAGACGCCGTCGAGCCCTTGCGTCTCAGCGATCTCGGCGATGGACATCGCTTCGGCAAAGGCCTCTTCCTGCGTTCTCCCCTCGCGATAGTCACATTCCATCACCAGGCCGACATGCATGTGCGTCTCCTCTCGCCGTGGAGTGTCTCGACAGTCGCACGATTATACTGCGCGCGCCACTCGAGCCTTCTCAGGTCGCCCTGCGCACGAAGGCCGGCGTGAGCTCTTTGACGGTGCGTACGCCGCACTGTTGCATGGTGACCCGCCCTGAAGACCCGGCTCGTGGCAACTCGCGCACTGTCTGGGATCCGTACGCCTGAGCCGAGCCAAGGTCTCCCGGTTT
>QHSV01000535.1 GCA_003221655.1 Candidatus Rokuibacteriota bacterium | reverse complement strand
ACCGCCTTCGCCTCCTTGAAGGCGGCGAACAGCCGCGGCGCCAGCGTCGCATCGGCCTGGAGCAGTGAGTCCTTCACGACGACCGTGTGGTTGACGGGATAGATTCCGGTCTTCCGATACCACGCCGCCTCGGCCTCGCGGGGGTTGGGGATCAGCGGCTTGACGTCGGGAGAGTCGATTTGACCAGCACCGATGGCCGCCGCGAGCTCGCCCTTGGCCAGCATCTCACCAAGATTCGCGCCCGGCCGCTCCAGCACGTTCGCCGGTTTCTGGTACTCCTGAACGTGCTCCTCATCGACCACGACCCAGGTCACCTTGTCGAGGTCCACGCCGTACTCCGTCGCCAGGATGCCGCGCGCCCAGACACCGGTCGTCACGGTGTAGGCCCGCACTCCGACCTTCTTGCCCTCCAGGTCTTTCGGCGACTGCACCCCGGATTTCACGTTGTAGACGATCGGTGCGTGGTGGAACTGGCGCATGACGAACACCGGAAGGGCCGTGAACGGCCTGCCGTGGGCCCTGGCGGTCAGATAGGTCGTAATGGCCATCTCGGAAACGTCGAACTCGAGCGTGCGGACCATTCTCCGAAATGCGCCGACGATGGGGCTGACCTCGACGTGCTCGAGGCGGATGCCCGGGGCGGTCACGGTGCCGTCCTTCAGGCCCTTCGTGTGCGCGTAGGTCGCGAGCGCCGTTTTGAGGACTGTCGTGCCCGTCGCCGTCATGGTGCGACGCTCTTCTCTGGCGTGGGCTCGGCGGCGAAGGCCTCGCGCAGCCCCTTCGTCGCCTCGAGCCAGTCGGCGTCACGCGGCAAGATCACGCCGCCGGAGCGATGACGATAGACCGCGGGGTTGTCGACGCCTGGTGGGGTCACGGCGTTGTCGCGGAGAGCCCGGGCGGCGTTGATCACCCGTCGTCGTGTCCGGATGACCATGGCGTCGGAGGTCCCGAGGTGCTCCTGCGTGCGGTCGTAGATCGGCCCCATGCTCTCCGTGACGGCCTGGTCTTGTTGATGGATGCCGGCGATGCCGGTGAAGCTCTCGGTGCGCTGCGCCTTACGGTCGATGAGGTAGTCGTTGTCCTTGTGCTGGGTCAGCCGGAACTTGCCGAGCCAGTCCGTCGTATCCGGCAGGAACTCGAAGCCGCCGGGCCGGGCGCCGGCCGCCGCGACCGCCCGGCCGCCGGCGTTGAGCCCGGACGCGCCGCCCGCCGCCCCCGAGCCCAGGCGCGAGCGGGGCGCGGCAATACTCCAGAACATGATGTGCTCGTCGTCGAGGGGCACCCAGGCGCGGACGAGGACCTGCATCCCGAGGATGCCGGTCGGGATCATCGTGAAGAACGGGAACAGGAAGTGGGCGATGCGCCAGTAGTAGGTGTCCGCCTCGGCCGGGCGGTAGGCGCCGTAGGAGGTGCCGAACTCGGTGTCGACGACCTCGTACTTCGGGGCGCGGTCGGCCACGTTGTAGTAGTCGAACGTCCCCGGGGTCGTCTGCTCGGGCTTGATGGCGCCCAGGTGGAGGAACCCGAGATGGCTCGTGTCGATGTCGCCCTCGAGCCCCTGGAACCAGTTGCACTCGCGTGAGACCTTCTGCACGGAGTACTCGCCCTGGGGCAGCATGTTCGGCTCGATGTCCGGCAACGGCGGCGGCGTCTGGCGCGGCCCCATGTAGGTCCAGATGATGTCGTTGCGCTCGACGCATGGGTACGCGGTCGCGTGGATCTTCGACTTGAAGTTGCTCTCCTCCGGCTCGCTGGGCATGTCGACGCAGTGGCCCTCGCAGCTGTACTTCCAGCCGTGGTAGACACAGCGCAAGCCTTCTTCCTCGTTGCGACCGAAGAAGAGCGAGGCGCCGCGGTGCGGACAATGGTTCTGGATGAGGCCGATCTTGCCGGACGTGACGCGGAAGGCGATCAGGTTCTCGCCCATGAGCCGGACGCGGACGGGCGCACCGTCCCGCTCCGGCAGCTCGCTCGACATGAGCGCGGGTACCCAGTACTGGCGCAGCATGGCGCCCACCGGAGTGCCGGGGCCGACGCGACAGAGCAGCTCGTTGTCTTCCCTGGAAAGCATCATCTTCCTCCCGTCCGCCTATGTTACGCCACCGTCGTCGTACGCACGTTGCCCTGGACGAGACGGCGTACCAGCACGACCACCGCGAGGACGACGACCGTCATCATCAGCGCCGCGACCGCCGCCTCTTCCAGGCGCCCGTTGGACCACTGGCTCAGGAAGAGGGTCGGCAACACCGTCGACTTGGCGCCGTACAGGAACGCGACCGTCGCCAGGTCGCTGAACGAGACCGTGAACTGGATCACCCATCCGGCCAAAAAGCCGTTCTT
>QHSV01000534.1 GCA_003221655.1 Candidatus Rokuibacteriota bacterium | reverse complement strand
GTGCAGGACTATCCACACCAGATCAGCGGCGGCATGAAGCAGCGCGTCGTCGGGGCTATCGCCATCTCCTGTGAGCCGAAAGTCATCATCGCCGACGAGCCCACCACGTCGTTGGACGTGACCATCCAGGCTCAATACTTGCGTCTGCTGCGCGAGATTCAAGAGGAAACCAACCTCGCGCTGATCTTCATCACGCACGACTTTGGCATCGTGGCGAAGATGTGCGACCGCGTCATGGTGATGTACGCTGGGCGTGTCGTGGAGAGTGGCCCGGTGCGGGCCATCTTCAACCATCCCTCCCATCCGTATACGCAAGCCCTGTTGAACTCCGTGCCCACCATGGACGAACGCGTCGAGCGGCTTTATTCGATCACCGGCCAGCCCCCCGCCCTCTGGGACTTGCCCCTGGGGTGCCGGTTCGAAGCTCGGTGCCCCCATGCCGATGATCGTTGCCGGCATCACTATCCTCCCCCGTTCACGGTGGGAGAGGGCCACACCGCCGACTGCTGGAGGCTGGAATAGCTATGGAAGCCGAGCCGATTCTGCGGGCTCAGGCGCTGACGAAGCACTTTCCCGTCACCCGGGGCATGCTCTGGACGAAGATCGTCGGCTGGGTCAAGGCCGTCGACGGCATCAGCTTCTCGATTCAACCCGGGCAGACGCTCGCCCTCGTGGGCGAATCCGGCTGTGGCAAGACGACGACTGCCAAAGTCATTCTGCGTCTAGAGGATCCCACCTCCGGCGAGGTGTTCGTCGACGGAAAAGCTGTCCACGCGTTGAATGGCGATGCCTTGAAAGAGTACCGGACGATCGTGCAAGCGGTCTTTCAAGACCCCTGGTCCTCCCTGAGCCCTCGCATGAGGGTGCAGGAGATCGTGGCTGAGACCCTGGTGGTGAACCGGCGGGTGTCTTCTCTGGAGATCAAGAGCCGCGTTGCAGAGATTCTGAGCCGCGTGGGCCTGCGCCCGGAACAGGCGAAGCTCTACCCCCACGAGTTCAGCGGGGGGCAGCGACAGCGCATTGCCGTGGCCAGCGCCCTCGTGTCAGATCCGAAGCTCATCATCCTGGATGAGCCGGTCTCGGCCCTGGACGTTTCGATTCGAGCGCAGATCATGAACTTGCTGGTGGATCTCCAGAAGCAATATGGCGTGAGCTATCTGCTCATTGCTCACCACCTGGCGACGACCCGCTACATGGCCCATGAAGTCGCGGTCATGTACCTGGGCAAGATCGTGGAGAGGGCCAAGACGGAGGAGCTGTTCAAGAATCCGGCGCATCCCTACACTAAAGCCCTCTTCTCGGCCGCCCTTCCGGCCCACCCGGACATCGTGCGAGAGGAAATCATCCTGTCGGGAGAAGTGCCTTCTCCGATCAATCCCCCTTCGGGCTGCCGCTTCCATCCCCGCTGCCCCTTCGTGATGCCACAGTGCTCGGAGATCGAGCCGGAGGAGAAAGCGCTCGTCCCCGGGCATATGGTGGCGTGCCACCTCTACTAGCTGGGAGCGGGCTCGCGAGCTAAAACGCGAACCTCACGCGCGCCGCCACCATGTAGGCGTCATCCGGCTCCCGCCGCGTGTGTACGCCGCCGCTGGGAACCTCGGCGGTCCCCAGCGCGGCGCCCGCAAAGAGATAGGCGCCCTGGAGATCGAACGCCACGTTCGGGGCGAACCGCCAGGAGAGTCCGAGGTCCACCTCGGTGCCGATGTAGCGGGAGTCGCCCTTCACCCAGCTCTGCTCGTCCAGCGTTGTTCGGCTGACGGCGCTTGCTCCCGTACCCGCGCCCACACCCGTATCGGTGTCGACCTTCTCCGCCGTCCAAGTCGGGCTGACCCAGGTGTAGACAGCGAGCGCGGGCGTGATGCTATAGGTCGCCCTGAAGCCGAGTCCGGCACGGCCGTACCGGTCGTACCCGATGTGGCGCCCCTGGTTGGTCAGCAGCTGGCCGTTGAAGTAGTCGATCAAGCCGTTGGCCAGGATCGCGGCCCAGCCACTCCAGTAGCCTCCGTCCTCGTCGAGCTGCTGGAAGTAGCGGACCGACTTGGTGAGGTTGTCACGGGCTTTGTTGCCCGGGCTGTAGACAGCGCGCGCCTCGAGGAGCAGCGGGCCGGTCGAGAAGCTGCCGATTAGGTCGACAATCCAGGAGCTCATGTCGGCCTGGACCTTCACCGCCTGTGATGCGCACGCGGTCGATGTGGCCACGGCGCACGAGCCGTCCGTCTTGGCCGCCCTGTGGTTCCGCTGGCCCCACTGATAGTAGAACGTGGGATCGAAGCCGAAGGGGCCCGAGCGCCAGCGCGCGTCCAGACCGACTGTGTAGCGATCCTCGTGATACGTCGGGTCGCCCGCGGCCGCCCCGCCGCCGAGCGCTGCGCCAGAGTTGGTCGTGGTATTCGCGGGACCAGCGAAGTGGACGTCGACCACGTGGTGCCG
>QHSV01000072.1 GCA_003221655.1 Candidatus Rokuibacteriota bacterium | reverse complement strand
AGCGGCAGAACGCGGGGCGCCGCAGCGTAGAAGGGATACAGCATGTGCTCGGCGCCGGTGATCATCGCGGCCACGACCGTCATCGGCATCCCGAACGCGAAGAGGTAGAGGATCTGGGCCCCGTAGTGGAGGCGCGGGAGGAGGGCCGAGGGCGACAGAACGGGCCACCACGCGAGGAGGGCCGTCGCGATCAGGACGAGGTGCTCGACCACGTGCCAGGCGTGATGCTCGAGCGCGGCGCCGTACGGCCCGGGGAGGTGCCAGCCGACGAGTGCCACCACGTAGAACGCGAGCGCGGGAACCGGCCGCGTCGCGGCGCGGGCCAGGGCGCCGATCGGCCGTCGGCGCAGCAGAGGCGCGATGAGCCTGTCCGCCATCCACGCCGGCGTGCCGGTGAGCAGGAGGGGAGGGACGACGAGCGTCAGGAGCAGATGCTGCACCATGTGGGCGCTGAAGAGGTACGAGTCGCTCAGGTCGTGCAGCGGACCGTTCAGCGCGACGAGCACGACGAGCACCCCGGTGACGAAGAGCGCCGGCTCCCGGGGGCCGGGGCGCGGGCCGCGCGCCCACGCGACCGCGTACGCCAGGGCGAGAAGGCCCATGCCGAACACGACGTCGGCGTGGACTTCGCCGGACGTCCACGAGAACGGCGGCAGCGTGTCCATCAGCGGCCGAAGACCAGAAAGGCGCCGGTCAGCGTCATCAAGGCCACCACGAGGCCGGCCGCGAGAATCAGCGGGCCGACGAACAGGAACGCGAGGGCCCGCGGCTCGTATCGCAGGTGCATGAAAAACAGGGCGACGAGCGCGAACTTGGCGGCCGACATCGCGAGCAACAGGGGCACGATGATCGGCGCGAGCTGCCGGACGTAGATCATGCCGACCTCGAGCGCCGTTACGCCGGTCAGCACCAGCGCCACCCGGACGTACGTCCCGACGGTCGCGTGCTCGCCGGGTCGATCGGTCACGGGTCGCTCCTCATGGGATGAGATAGATGAGCGTAAAGATCGCGATCCACACGACGTCGACGAAGTGCCAGTAGAGCCCGGCGATCTCGACCTTGACGGCGTCCGCGACGGCGAGCCGACCCCGGAGATCGAGCACCCAGAGCGACAACAGCCAGAGCACGCCGATGGTGACGTGGACGCCGTGCAACCCGGTAAGCACGAAGAACGTGGAGCCGAACAGGTTCTGCTGGAGCGTCAGGCCGCGCTGCGCGAAGGCTATGAACTCGTACACCTGGAAGCCGAGAAAGATGAGGCCGAAGAAGGCTGTCCCGAAGAGCCACAACCGCGCCTGCCGGCGGTCGCCGCGCTGCACGGCGGCGAGCGCCAGGACCATGAGCAGGCTCGACATCAGGAGATCGAAGGTAGAAATCGTCGTCACCGGGATGTCGAGGATCTGGTGCGGCTCGGGCCCGACGACGCTTTTCCCCTTGTACGCGAGGTAGGTCGCGATGAGCGTGCCGAAGAAGAAGCACTCGGAGCCGAGGAAGACCCACATCCCTACCTTGCGGTGGTCGAGACCCAGCTCGCCCGTCTGGTGCTCGTGCGTCGGCGTCCGGTGGTGCTCGAGGGCGAGACGGAATACGCCTGACACGGTCAGGAGCGCGCCCACGAGGACCACGGCGAGATGGGTCAGCGCACCCACTGCCGCCAGCCCCATTCCAAGCGCGATGACGACCGGCCAGTGGGACGGAGCGGGGAGGTGAAAGACGGGCGCCCCGGCGCCGGGGGTGGGCTGCCGGTCGTGGGGCCGCAGCCCGCCCCCGGCCCCGGGGCGCCCGTATTTCTCTCGCCAGAAGGAGTCGCGGCCATACACGGGGGGGATCGTGTCGAAGTCGTGTACCGGCGGCGGTGACGACGTCCGCCACTCGAGCGTCCGCCCGTCCCAGGGGTCCGCGGGCGCCGGCGCTCCGCTGCGCAGGCTCCTCCATGCGTTGAGCATGAAGAGGAGCACGCCCACACCGATACCGAAGGCTCCGACCGTCGAGACGAGGTTGCCGGTGCTCCAGCCCGCGTCGGGCGGGTAGGTGTAGACGCGGCGCGGCATCCCCAGCGCGCCGAGGTAGTGCTGGGGGAAGAACGCCAGGTTGAAGCCGGCGAACAGCACCCAGAAGTGAAGCCGGCCGAGCTGTTCGCCGAGGAGGCGGCCCGTCATCTTCGGCCACCAGTAGTAGGCGCCCGCGAAGAGCCCGAAGAGGCTCCCACCGATCAGCACGTAGTGCAGGTGGGCGACGACGAAGTAGCTGTCGGTCTGCTGGAGATCGACCGGCGGTGAGGCATGCATGACGCCCGAGAGACCGCCGATGGTGAAGAGCCCGACAAGGCCGACGGCAAAGTGGAGCGCCGTCGTCGTCCGGATGACGCCGCCCCAGAGCGTGGCGAGCCAGTTGAAGATCTTCACGCCTGTCGGAATCGCGATGAGCATCGTCGCGACCGAGAACGCGGCGTCCGCCACCGGCCCCATGCCGGCGGCGAACATGTGGTGGCTCCAGACGCCGAAGCCGAAAAAGCCGATCAGAACGCCCGAGTAGATGACGACGGGCGCGCCGAAGAGTGGCTTGCGGGCGAAGGTCGGCAGCACCTCGGAGACGATCCCGAACGCCGGCAGGATCAGGATGTACACCTCGGGGTGACCGAAGATCCAGAAGAGGTGCTGCCAGAGATGGAGGTCGGCGCCCGCCGCCACGTCGTAGAAGTGAGTGCCGAGGAAGCGGTCGAACATCAGGAAGATCAGCCCGACCGTGATCGGCGGAAAGGCGAGCACGATGAGGAACTGGACGACCAGCGTCATCCACACGAACACGGGCATGCGCATCAGGGTCATCCCCGGCGCGCGCATGTTGAGGATGGTCACGATGAAGTTGACGGCGGCGATCACGGACGAGACGCCCAGGATCTGCAGGCTCAGGAGCCAGAAATCGACGGCGAGGCCGGGCGCGTACTGCTTGGACGTCAGGTTGGCGTACCCGAACCAGCCGACGTCCGGCGGCGCGCCGACGAGGAAGCTCGCGTTGAGGAAAATCCCGCCCGCAAGGAAGATCCAGTAGGAAAGCGCGTTCAAGCGGGGGAATGCGACGTCGCGCGCTCCGATCAGGAGCGGGATCATGTAATTGAAGAACATGGCGTTGAGCGGCATGATCGCGAGGAACACCATCGTCGTGCCGTGCATGGTGAAGAGCGCGTTGTAGGTCTGGGCGCTCACGAGCGTGTTGTGCGGCACCGCCAGCTGCAGCCGGATCAGGAGCGCCTCGACTCCGCCGAGCAGGAAGAAAACGAAGGCGGTCGCGCCGTAGAGGATGCCGATGCGCTTGTGGTCGACGGTCGTGAGCCACGTGATCGTCATCACCTGAGGCTCAGGAGATACGTCGCCACGGCGCGGGCCTGCGCGTCCGTGAGGCCGAGCGGCGGCATCTTCGCGCCCGGCTTGAGGGCGGGCGGGTTCTTGAGCCACGCCGTCACGGCTTCGACCGTGTTCGGGAGCATGCCGGCGGCGAGCGTGCGCCGGCTCCCGAAGGTCGTGAGGTCGGGGCCGAGGGCCCCGGTGGACACGCCGCGGATCGTGTGGCATCCCACGCACGCGCTCCGCGCGAAGATGGCCTTGCCCTCTGCGGCGAGGCCCAAGGGTTCGCCCGGCGCCGCCCTCTGCGCGGCGACCCAGCGCTCGAACGCGTCGGGCGCGTCGACGATGACCCGCATGCCCATGTTGGCGTGCGAGGTGCCGCAGAACTCGGCGCACTGGCCCCGGTACTCGCCCGGGGTCTCGGCGGTGAAGGTGAGCCGGTTCAGACGCCCCGGGACCACGTCGCGCTTGCCTCCGAGCTGCGGCACCCAGAAGCTGTGGATCACGTCGGGACCGTCCAGCCTCAGCGCGACGGGCCGTCCCGCCGGCACGTGCAGCTCGTTCGCCGTGACGACGTCGAGCGTCGGATAGCGGAACTCCCACCACCACTGCCGCCCGAGCACCGTGATCTCGAGCGCCCCGGGGCCGGGTGCGGCCTGGGTCCGGAAGATCACCTGGATCGTCGGGACCGCGATGACCAACAGGACGAGCGCGGGCGCGATCGTCCACGCGATCTCGAGCGCCGTGTGGCCGCGCGTCTGGACCGGCGGCGGCGCGCCGGGCCGGTCGCGGAAGCGGATGAGGACCCAGGCGAGGGTGACCCCGACGACGAGCGCGATGCCGACGGTCGCCCAGGTGATGATCGCGTAGACGTGGAGGATCTCGCGCGCGAAATCCGAGCGGGGGACGACCGTCGTCATCGGGGCGTCCCACGCGCAGCCGCCCGTGGTTGCCACGACTCCGAGCCCCAGCAGGTTGAGCCCCCCGAGTCCGGAGCGCAGGGAGCGGCGCACGCTCGCTCGGGAGACCACGGAGGTTGACGGTACAGAAGGGGAAACTGCTGCGCAAGCCGCTCTAGGCCGCGAGCGCGAGCAGCGTGTGGAGAAGCGCGTTGGAGCCGCGCTCGATCGCCGCCCAGTCGCTCATCTCGTCCACACGATGGCTGCGCCCGCCCTGGGAGGGGATGAAGATCATCCCGGCGTCGGTGACGCCGGCCAGGTTCTGGGCATCGTGGCCGGCCGCCGAGTAGAGGCGCCGGCACGAAAGCCCGAGCGTCACGCACACGCTCTCGATCGCCGACTGCACCCGGGGAGAGCAGGGCGCCGGAATCGTGGCCGACATCAGACGGATTTCCGCCCCGACCCGGTGCACGCCGGCGACCTCGTGCGCGAGCGCCGCGCACTCCTCGGCCAGGCGCTCCAGCACGGCGGGATCCGGGTCGCGCATCTCGTGGACCAGCTCGGCGTTCCCGGGAACGATGTTGGAGACACCGGGATGGACGCGGACGACGCCGAAGTTGGTGACGCTGACACCGCTACCGCGCGTGACCACGTGCTCGCGCACTCGCAGCGCGTAGTCGGCGGCCGCGAGGAAGGCGTCCCGCCGCCGATCCATCGGCGTGGTGCCGGCGTGGTCGGCCTGTCCCACGAAGACGACCCGGGACCGGCGTACGCCCACGATCGTCTCGACGACGCCGATCGGAACTCCGGCTTCTTCGAGGCGAGCGCCCTGCTCGATGTGCAACTCCACATAGGCGGTGACGGCGCCCGCCGGGGCCCTCGCCTCCGGGGCGCGGCGCGCGTCGAAGCCGGCGCGCGCCATCGCGTCGACGAGGCGTACGCCGTCGACGGCCACCATCTCGTCGATCCGCGCGCCGTCGAGCAGCCCGCAGAACGCCCGCGAGCCGAAGAGACTCCCGTAGCGCCCCTCCTCGTCGCTCCACGCCGCGACGACCAGTGCCCGGGCGCGGGGCGCGTGCGCCTCGCTGATCGCCTGGAGACATTCGAAGCCGGCGAGGACGCCGAGCGCGCCGTCGAGAATGCCGCCCTCCGGCACCGTGTCGATGTGCGAGCCGGTGAGAACGACCGGCGTGTCTCGACCGAAGGCGCGGATGCCGATCGCGCCGAAGATGTTGCCCGCGGTGTCCTCCCACGTCTCGAGCCCGGCTGCCCGCATCTCCCTGAGCAGCCAGGCCCGCGCCTCTTCATGGGGAGGCGACCAGCACGGACGCGTCACGCCGCCGCCGGCCAGGGCTCCGAAGCGGGCGAGGGCATTGATCCGAGAGGTGAGGCGCGGCAGGGAGATAGAAAGCACTGTAGCCGGAGTATAAGCCTTGACTTCACTCGGGAAGGATCCGAAAATGAACCACTGTTCAGTCGTTCGGCTCGCCCGCCTTCAGGAGGGGAAATGGATCTCTCGCTGACTCCAGAGCAGGAAGCTTTCGGGGCGACCGTCCGCGCCTGGCTCAAGACGAACATCCCGCGCGAGTGGAAGCCCATGGGAAGCTCCGAGATCCCGCGGGCGGAACAATACGAGCTCCTTCGTCGCTGGCAACATGCGCTCTTCGACGCCGGCTTTATCGGTCTCACCTGGCCCAAGGAGTATGGCGGCCGCGGGCTCACGTTCATGGAAGAGTTGATCCTCCAGCAGGAGATGGCGCTGGCGAAGGCGCCACCGATCCTGAACGTGCTCGGAGTCGGCATGGCCGGTCCCACGATCGTCGCGTGGGGGACCGAAGAGCAGAAGAAGCGCTATCCGGCGAAGATCCTCTCGTGCGAGGAGATCTGGTGCCAGGGGTATTCGGAGCCGAACGCCGGCTCCGACCTCGCGTCCTTGCAGACGCGCGCGGTCAAGGACGGTGAGTACTGGGTGATCAACGGCCAGAAGGTGTGGACCTCGTTCGCCCACGTCTCCGAGTACATGATGCTGCTCGCCCGGACCGACCCGAACGTCCCCAAGCACAAAGGCATCACCTACTTCCTGCTCGACATGAAGCTCCCCGGCGTGACCGTGAAGCCGCTCCGGCAGATCACCGGCGAGGCCGAATTCAACGAGGTCTTCTTCGACAACGTGCGCGTGCACGAGTCGCAGGTCCTGGGCGGCGTCAACAACGGCTGGGCGGTCGGGCTCACGACCCTCATGTACGAGCGGCTGACGCTCGGCTTCGGCCTCCAGGTGCGCCTGCGCATCGCGCTCGAGGGCCTGATCGACCTGGCGCGACGGATGGAGAAGAGCGGCCGCGTCGTGACGAAGGATCCCGTCATGCGCCAGAAGCTGGCGCAGCTCTGGATCGACACGGAGTGCCTCAAGTACACGGGGGCCCGTGCCATCACCAAGCTTCTCCGCGGTGAGATGCCGGGTCCGGAGGCGTCGACCGGGAAGATGGCCTGGGTGGACACGCACCAGCGGCTGCAAGAGCTGGCGATGGAGATCGAGGGTCCCTATTCGCAGCTCTGGAAGGGCTCGGAGTGGGCGGTCGAGGGTGGCGTGTGGCCGCAGTCGTTTCTCCGCTCGCGCGCCAACTCGATCGAGGGCGGAACGACCGAGATCCAGAAGAACATCATCGCCGAGCGGCTACTCGGCCTCCCGAAGGACTAACCCATGGATTTCGGCTTCAGCCCGGAGCAGGAGATGCTCCGCGCGACCGCGCGGAAGTTCCTCGAGAACGAGTGCACGTCCGGCTTCGTCAGGGCGCGGATGGAGGAGCCTGCCGGCGTGACCGACGAGTTCTGGGCCAAGCTAGCCGAACAGGGATGGCTCGGTCTGGTCTACCCCGAAGAGCACGGCGGCTCGGGGCTCGGATTCGTCGACCTCACGGTGCTGATGGAGGAAATGGGGCGCGTCGTGATGCCCGGGCCCTTCTTCTCTACCGTGCTGCTCGGCGGCCTCGCGATCCGCGAGGCGGGCTCGCCGGCGCAGCAAAAGGAGTGGTTGGCGCGGATCGCGGCCGGGCGGGCGAGGACGACGCTCGCCTGGACCGAGCCGAGCGCGCGGTGGGACGCCGCGGGCGTCACCTGCGCCGCCCGCGAGGACAAGGGCGGCTTCGTCCTGAACGGCACGAAGCTCTTCGTGCTCGACGCGCACCTGGCCGACGCGCTCGTGGTCGTCGCGCGGACCGGCGAAGGCAAGACGCCCGAGGAAGGGGTGAGCCTGTTCCTGGTCCCGAAGGGGACGCGCGGCGTGGAAGTGAAGCTCCTGCCCACGATGGACCAGACGCGCAAGCTCTGCGAGGTGAGCTTCAAGGACGCGCCCGTGCCCGCCGACGCGCTGATGGGCGTCAAGGGACGAGGGTGGCCGGCGCTCGAGCGCGTGGTCGAGCGCGCGACGGTGGCGCTCTGCGCCGAGATGTGCGGCGGCGCTCAGCGCGTGCTCGACATGACCACCGACTACGCGAAGATCCGGGTGGCCTTCGGCAAGCCGATCGGCACTTACCAGGGCGTCAAGCACAAGGCCGCGGACATGCTCGTGGACGTCGAGAACGCGAAGTCGCTCACGTACTACGCCGCCTGGGCGGTCGACGAGAACGCCCCGGAGGCCGCGCTGGCCGCTTCGATGGCCAAGGCGTACGTCACCGACGCCTACCGGAAGGTCGCTGGCGCGGGCATCCAGCTCCACGGCGGCATCGGGTTCACCTGGGAGCACGATCTGCACCTCTACTTCAAGCGCGCCAAGTCGTCCGAGTTCACGTTCGGTGACGCGACGTACCACCGCGAGCGGGTCGCGCAGCTGATTAATTTGTAGCTGGGGGGGTACGAGACGCACCCCCCAGACCCCCCGATTTGCTTCTCGAGCGAGCCTCAGGCTCGCTCGCGTCTGCTGCTACGCTTACCCCATGATTGCTCCTCGGACGGCATGAGGGCTTCTCAAACAGCATGAGCACTCCTCGGACAGTATGAGTGCGTCTCAGACGAGGGCTCCGAAGACGCCGGTCGAGCCGAAGCCGGCCGCGTCGGTCGTGCTCGTGAGAGAGGCGCCGCCGGGCTCGCCCGAGCCGCTCGAGGTATACATGATCCGGCGGAACCGGAACATGAGGTTCCTGGGCGGCTACTACGCGTTCCCCGGCGGCAAGGTCGACCTCGCGGACGGCGCTCCGGACGCGTTCGCCCGCTGTCGCGGGGTCGAGGCCGCTGAGGCCGAGGCGATTCTCTCGGGGCACGAGGGGATGCCGGCGCTCGCGTTCTGGGTCACTGCGGTGCGCGAGCTCCTCGAAGAGAGCGGCGTCCTGCTGGCGTGCGACCAGGGCGGA
>QHSV01000071.1 GCA_003221655.1 Candidatus Rokuibacteriota bacterium | reverse complement strand
GCGGCTTGTCGACCTGGGGCATGATGTTCGGGTAGCCCTCGACGAGGTAGGCGCCCGGCTGGAGCAGCGACTCGATGATGTACTGTTTGGCGCTCAGACCGGGCTTCGTCTTCGCCGCCCGGCCCCCGATGCCGGCGAGGTCGGGCGCGCGGGTACCCTTCTGGCCGATCCGGTGGCAGATCTCGCAGGTGCCCTTCGTCTTGAAGATCTCCTCGCCCGCCTTCACGAGTTGGGCGGGGGTGACGTTTCCGCCCTCGAGTGACAACTCGGCCGGCGGCTTCGACTGTATCTGGGGAATCGAGTTGGCGTAGTACGTGTAGGTGCCCATCACGGCGAGCGCGAAGGCACCGACCTTGACGCCGACGGGAAGGCGCATTCTATGGGAGAAGGGGGCTCCGCCCCCCTCTCGACTCCCCCGCGGACGAGCTCTCGCTTCCGCCCGCGCGGCTCCGCCCCCCTCTCGACTCCCCCGCGGATTCCGCGTCGCTCCCGCCCGCGAGGATCGGCGCCGCGGCGTGGCCGGACTCTCCGGCCTTGCCCTTCTCGCCGAGTCCACCGAGCCAGAAGATGAACATCACCAGGGCGAAGAACACGATCGTGACCGTCGTGATCATGTTGGCCGCGTACCCGATCGCGGGCGTCACCGCGTCGACCGAGTTATCCCGCATGACGCCGTAGACGTGCCAGTGCTGGCGGATTCCCGAGCGGGCGAAGCCCATCAGACCCATCAGCCAGGTGAACGTCACCGCCAGGAGGATGAGCACGTACTGAGAACGCGGCGCGATCGTCCCCCAGCGAATCGTCCCGGTGGAGCGGGCGCCCCTGAACATCGGGATATCGATCGCCATGACGACGACGATCGCAGCGAGAACGGCCAACACCTGATACACGGAGAAGCCGATTCTCACCAGCGATTCGACGAAATACCCGTACACACCGTAGAAGACGACGACCGCCGCGGCGAGTCCGAGGACCGCCCACTGGACCACCATCCCGGTCCCGACCCACGGTTTGGTCGAGATCCGGTTGGCGCGCCGATAGAGGACGAACGAGACGAACGTGGTGAGGATCATCATGTTCACCGCGGTGTTCTTCGCCGACATGACACCCAGAAAGCCGAGCACCGGATGATGCGTGCCGCCCATCGCCCGCGCCTCGTCGAGCGTGATGACCATGGAGCGCGGCGTCGCCCAGACCATGAAGCCGAAGGCGAGGATGCCGATCATCATCGGGACGTAGCGGCGGTACCGCTCGGAGCCGGGGATGCGCTCCATACCGAGCCAGAGGTAGTAGTTCGAGCCGAGGAAGAGCACGCCGATCAGGATCGCTTGGATGATCCAGAGCCACGACATGAAGCCGCCCATCATCGTGATGCCCATGGTCTGGTTGAACGCGTAGATCTCACGGCCGAGGTAATAGCCCGCGAACGGCAGCACGATGAACGCGGACAGCGCCACGAAGTTGCCGATGTACCCCATCCAGTCGTAGCGGGCCCGCTCTTCGTCGGTCTTGGCGCCAAGGAAGCGGAACGCCGCGTAGGCCGCCGCGATCGTGCCGCCGAACACGATGTTGGCGATCAGCCGGTGGATGTTGATCGGCATCCACGTGAAGTTGTTGATCGCCGCCCACACCGATCCCTTCAGCGCGCCCGACTCATCGATCCCCGCGGGCGATATCATGAAGGTGACCCACGAGTTCGCGACCAGCAGTATTGCGGTACCGAAGAGATTGCTGAGGACGCCGAGGCCGACGTGGATCCCCTTCCGGGGGCCGCTGAGCCAGTCCCACCCGTAGTACCAGACGTAGACCGTGAAGGTCTCCGCGAAGAAGAGGAGCGCGTAGATCCAGTAGGTGGGGAAGAAGATCGAGGTCATATACGTCCAAAACTTCGGATAGTAGCCGACAAACAGGAACAGCAGGAAGGCGCCCAGCAGCGCCGTGGTCGAGAACGCCGCGAAGGTGAGCTTGACGAACTCGTGCGAGAGCCAGTCGTACCGGGCGTCACCCGTCCGCCAGCCGATGATCTCGATGATCACGGCGAAGATCGGTACGCCAAGGATGAACGCTGCGAAGTTCAGGTGCAGCTGGGCGACCGCCCACACGGCGAGCCGTGAGCCGATCAGGGGAAAGGCCCGGTACGCGGGTTCCCGGACCGCGTCCTGGGCCAGGGCCGGGAGCGCCGGCAGCATCATCAGGAGCGCCACCACCGCCAGAGCCGCCCAGGCGCCCCGGCGAACCACACGGCACTCCCTCACCTCGACCCCCCGACCGGAAACTCGCAACGGTGTTGGCCGACACTCGCGAGAGACGAGCTTGTTCTCAGTTTCACAGGAGCGGTCAGCGCCAACTTTTAGGCCAAAGGGCTTGATGTGTCAAGGGAAAAGAGGCTGCACGTTTGACACACCACTGCGCCGACGCTAGCATGACAGTGGGGGCACCTCGATGAAGCCGCGGCTCAACCAGCGCATCCAGTTCTCGCTGGCCTACGTGCTGGTCGCGGCGATGGTCTTGCTGCTACTGCAGTCCTGGCTCCAAGCCCCCCGCACGGTCGAGATCCCGATGTCCAGGTTCCTCGACCTCGTGCGCGCCGACAAGGTCGAGAAGGTGGCGCTGACCGAGCGGGAAATCCGGGGTATCGCGAAGCCCGATGCGCTCCCGACCGGGCCGAGCGGGGCGGGTGACCGCCTTCGTCAGTGGCTCACGTCCGACGCCGAAGTACGTGTGTTCACGGTGACCCGAATCCCCGGCGTGGATGAGGCGCCGCTCATCGCCGAGCTCGAGCGGCACAAGGTCGAGTTCACCGGGAAGATCGAGTCGACCTTCGTTCGCGACCTCTTCTTCGGCTGGATCATCCCGCTCGGGGTCATGATCGCCATCTGGATGGTCCTGATGCGGCGGGTCGGCGGCGGGCCCACACAGGCACTCTCGTTCGGCCGCTCCAAACACAAGATCTTCGATCGCAAGGAGCTCAAAACGACGTTCGCCGACGTCGCCGGCGTCGACGAAGCGAAGGCCGAGCTCGTCGAGATCGTCGACTTCCTCAAAAATCCGAGAAAGTACCAGCGGCTCGGCGGCCGGATTCCCAAGGGCGTGCTGGTGGTGGGTCCGCCGGGCACGGGCAAGACCCTGCTGGCGCGAGCCGTTGCGGGCGAAGCGGACGTGCCCTTCTTCACCCTGTCCGGCTCCGAGTTCGTCGAGATGTTCGTCGGTGTGGGTGCCGCGCGCGTCCGTGATTTGTTCGAGCAGGCCAAGGACAAGGCCCCGTGCATCATCTTCATCGACGAGCTGGACGCGATCGGCAAGTCGCGTGCGGGCAGCACCGGGTTCATCGGGGGCCACGACGAGCGCGAGCAGACCCTCAACCAGCTGCTGGCTGAGATGGACGGCTTCGACTCCTCGAAGGGCGTGATCATCATGGCTGCGACGAACCGCCCCGAGGTGCTCGACCAGGCGCTCTTGCGCCCGGGCCGCTTCGACCGGCAGGTCGTCGTCGACAAGCCCGATCTCCGGGGCCGCGAGGCGATCCTGCGACTGCACGCCCGCGCCGTGGTCCTGGCGCCGGGCGTCGACCTCGGCGTCATTGCCGCGCGCACGCCGGGTTTCGCGGGCGCCGATCTCGCCAACATCGTCAACGAGGCGGCGCTGCTCGCGGCGCGCAAGGAGAAAAACGCGGTCGAGATGTCCGACTTCGAAGAAGCGATCGATCGAGTCGTCGCCGGACTCGAAAAGAAGAGTCGAGTGCTCTCCGAAAAGGAGCGCGATATCGTCGCCCATCACGAGATGGGTCACGCGCTGGTGGCCACCTCGGTCGCCCACGCCGATCCCGTGCACAAGGTGACGATCATCCCGCGCGGCATCGCCGCGCTCGGAATGACCTACCAGCTGCCGACGGAGGAGCGCTTCCTGATGACCCGGAGCGAGCTGGAGGATCGAATCGCGGTCCTGCTCGGCGGACGCGTCGCCGAGGAGCTCGTCTACGGCGAGGTCTCGACCGGCGCACACAACGACCTCGAGCGCGCGACCGAGGTGGCGCGCCTCATGGTGACGAAGTACGGGATGTCGGAGCGGGTGGGGCTCGCGACCTACGGCGAGCGCACGTCGCTCTTCCTCAAAGGCGCTGGAATCGGCGGCGAACGCGAATACAGTGAAGCGACCGCCCGGACGATCGACGAGGAAGTGCGGGCGATCCTCGAGCGCACCCACGACCGGGTCCGTGGGATGCTGACGACGAAGAAGGCCGTCCTGATTTCCGCAGCCCAAGCGCTGAAGCGGACGGAGACTCTCGAGGGGGAGCGACTCCGCAGGGCGCTGGCCGGCGAAAGCATGATGGAGGGGACGCGATGACGATGCAGCTCAAGCGAAGGACTTTTCTCGGGGCACTGGTACTCGCCCTGGTGGGGGGCGTCGCGCTCGGGGCGTTCACGGCGTCCCGCGCTGAGCTCCGGCGCCCGCCGATGCTGGCGCAGGCGCCTGTCAGTCCGCCGCCTCTCCTCCCGGTGCAGATGCCGCCTCAGGGTGGGACGTTCGCCGCGATCGCGGACGCGATCAAGCCGGCCGTGATCAACATCAACACCTTCTCGCGAGGGGCTGGCCTCCAGGGCCGCACGCCGTTCGAGGAGTACTTCGGGGAGGAGTTCTTCCGGCGCTTCTTCGGCGAGGTACCCGAACGCATCCCGCAGCGGAGCCTCGGTTCGGGTGTCATCGTGGACGCCACGGGGATCGCGCTGACGAATGCCCACGTGGTCGAGAAGGCCACGGAGATCGAAGTGGTGACGCTCGACGGCGGAAAGCACAAGGCCAAGATCGTTGGGGTGGACAAGAAGACCGACCTCGCCGTCCTCAAGCTCGACGACGGGAAGGGCACCTTCAAGTACGCGCGCCTGGGTGACTCCGACCGGATCCAGGTGGGGGACTGGGTGCTCGCCGTCGGCTCCCCGTTCGGCCTGCAGGCCACGGTCACGGCCGGCATCATCAGCGCCAAGGCACGGCAGCTCGACCAGGGCCCGTTCGACGACTTCCTTCAGACCGACGCCGCGATCAATCCGGGCAACTCCGGTGGGCCGCTCGTGAACATGCAGGGCGAGGTGATCGGGATCAATACCGCGATCGTCGCGGGCGGCTCGGGCATCGGCTTTGCGATTCCCTCGAACATGGCGCGGAAGATCTACGCGGAGCTCCGCGACAAGGGCCGCGTGACGCGTGGGTGGCTCGGCGTTTCGATCCAGCCGCTTACCCCCGAGCTGGCTCGCTCGTTCGGCGCCAAGGACCCGAAGGGTGTGCTCATCAACGAAGTAGTGCCGGACAGCCCCGCGGCAAAGGCCGGCCTCAAGCCTGGCGACATCCTGCTCGAGTTCGAGGGGCGCCCGATGGAAGGTCCGGGCGACCTGCAGCGCGCCGTCGGCCTGGCCTCCCCCGACCGCACGGCGAAGGTCAAGGTCTGGCGTGAGCAGAGCGAGAAAACCTTCGAGGTCAAGGTGGGCCAAGCCCCCGACGAGCGCCAGGCCCAGCAGCCGCGGTCGGGCGGCCGCGCTCGCTCGATGCTCGGGCTCGAGGTCCGCCCCGTAACACCCGAAATCGCGCGGCAACTCAACCTCCGGTCGACCGACGGTGTCGTCGTGGTCCGCGTCGAGGATGGGAGCGCTGCGGCCGAAGCTGGTGTCCAGCGCGGCGACGTGATCAAGCAACTCAACAGCCAGACGGTGCGGACGATGGTGGATTTCGAGCGCCTGACCCGTGACGTCAAGGAAGGCGATCCGCTCACGGTCCTGCTTCAGCGCGGACCGATGTCCCTGTACGTCGCCTTCCGTGTGGGTCGAGGATAAGGCGCCGAGCAGTAGCTCGAATAGCTCACCAATTCAGCATTTCAATGGAACAAGTCGTGAGTTTGTGGCGACTCGCCATTAGCGTGCAAGACTCAAATTATCTGCTATACTTCTTGTAGGATATCGCCTGAAGATGGCCGTCGATTTCAAGGACTACTACCGGATTCTCGGAGTCGACCGGAAGGCCGACGACAAGACCATCAAGTCCGCGTATCGACGACTCGCGCGAAAACATCACCCCGACGTCGCAAAGACCAAGGACGCCACCGAGCGCTTCAAGGAGATCAGCGAAGCTTACGAGGTTCTATCCGACCCCGAAAAACGCCGCCGCTACGATTCGCTCGGACCTGACTGGAAGGGATATACCCAGGCCCCGCCCGGGGGCCGCGGCGGCGGGTTCAGAGTGGAGTACGGCGATGACCTCGGAACCCCCGGGGACTTTTCTGAGTTTTTCCGCACCGTCTTCGGCGACCTGGGGGCCCAGGCGCGACGTGGGCCACGGGGCGGGGGGATCCGAATCGAAGACATCTTCGATCGGGACCAAAGCTCCCGCGGCGGGGATGTACAGGCGAACGTCGAAATCTCGCTCGACGAGGCCTTCCACGGCGCGCGGAAGACATTTGCCCTGGACCTCGAGGAACCTTGCGGAACATGTCAAGGCTCCGGCCACGTCAAGGGAAAGCCGTGCGCCGCGTGCGGCGGCGGAGGCTGGCAACGGGCGCGCCGTCAGGTCGATGTGAAGATACCGGCGGGCGTGAAGAGTGGCCAGCGCGTGCGCGTCTCCGGCGAGGGCACCGGCGCTACGGGAGCGCGCGGCGATCTCTACCTGAGCGTCACGGTCGCATCACACCCGTTCCTCGAACGCAAGGGCGACGACGTGCATCTGACCCTGCCGATCACTGCACCCGAGGCCGCGCTGGGGACCACGCTCGAGGTTCCGACCCTGCGCGGCAAGGTGTCGATGAAGGTACCGCCCGCGACGTCGAGCGGACGCACATTCAGACTTCCGGGCTACGGGATGCCGCGTCTCAAGGGCAGCGGTGCGGGCGATCAGCTGGTGGCGGTGAAGATCGTCATGCCGAGCGATGTGACGCCCGCGGAACGCGAGCTGTACGAGAAGCTGGCGGCGCTCCGCCGAGACAACCCTCGGGCGTACCTAGGGTAGCCCGTGGAGTCGAGCAGGGCGAAGACGGACGTTGTGCGAGCGAGCAGAACGACTGTGGCGCCGCCGTCGAGGCGAGCGTGAAAAAAGAGGAAGAATTAGAGCATGAGACTGGACAAACTCACCGTGAAGGCGCAGGAGGCGTTGCAGGCGGCGCAGTCGATGGCTGATCGGCACGACCATCAGGCGATCGAGCCCGAGCATCTGCTCGTCGCCCTTCTCGAGCAGCGTGAAGGCGTCGTCGGCCCTGTTCTGGCGAAGCTCGGGGCGCGCCCCGAAGTGATCCAGCGCGAGCTCCAGGCCGCGCTCGGCAAGCTGGCGACCGTCAAGGGCGTCAGCGGGCACTACCTGGGGGAGCGGACGCGGCAGGCGCTCGATCGGGCTCAGGCCGAGGCCGGGCGGCTCAAGGACGAATACGTCTCGACCGAGCACCTTCTGCTGGCGCTCGCCCAGGAGCGCGATGGGGCCGCGGGCCGTGTGCTGACGGCCCACGGTGTCGGCGCTGAGGCGATCTACAAGGCCCTCGTGGAAATTCGCGGGACACAGCGCGTGACCGATCCGAACCCCGAGGAGAAATACCAGGCGCTCCTCCGATATTCCCGCGACCTCACCGACCTCGCGCGCCGGGGCAAGCTCGACCCGGTCATCGGCCGCGACGAGGAGATCCGGCGCGTGATCCAGGTGCTCTCGCGCCGCACCAAGAACAACCCGGTCCTCATCGGTGAGCCCGGGGTCGGCAAGACGGCGATCGTCGAGGGGCTCGCCCAGCGGATCGTCGCCGGCGACGTGCCCGAAGGGCTGAAGGGCAAGCAGCTCGTCGCGCTCGACATCGGCGCTCTCGTGGCAGGGTCGAAGTATCGTGGCGAGTTCGAGGACCGCTTGAAGGCCGTCTTGAAGGAGATCACCGAGTCCGCGGGCGCCATCATCTGCTTCATCGACGAGCTCCACACCCTCGTGGGCGCGGGCGCGGCCGAAGGGGCCGTGGACGCGGCCAACATGCTCAAGCCCGCGCTGGCGCGGGGCGAGCTGCGCTGTGTCGGGGCGACGACGCTCGACGAGTACCGCAAGCACATCGAGAAGGACGCCGCGCTCGAACGCCGGTTCCAGCCGGTCATGGTCCGTGAGCCTTCGGTGGAGGACACGATCGCGATCCTACGCGGCCTGAAGGACAAGTACGAGGTTCACCACAAGGTGAAGATCAAGGACACCGCGCTCGTCGCGGCGGCCGTGCTCTCCCATCGCTACATCGGCGACCGCTTCCTGCCCGACAAGGCGATCGACCTCATCGACGAGGCCGCCGCGCGCATCCGGATGCAGATCGACTCGATGCCGCAGGAAATCGACGAGATCGAGCGCCGCGTCATGCAGCTTCAGATCGAGCGGGTCTCCCTCGCGCGCGAGCAGGACGCCGTCTCGCGCGAGCGGCTTGCGAAGATCGACGCGGAGCTGGCCGAGCTCCGTGAAAAGGGCGACGGCCTCAAGGCGCGGTGGCAGGCCGAGAAGGAGGGCATCACCCGGATCGGAAAGATCAAGGAGGAGATCGAGACAGCGCGGTACGCGATGGCCGACGCCGAGCGCCGCGGGGATTTGAACCGCGCCGCCGAGCTTCGCTACGGCACGCTGATGGCGCTCGAGAAGCAGCTCGGCGAGCTCGAGGCGCGACTCGCCGACCAGCACGCACAGGGCCGCATGCTGCGCGAGGAGGTCGACGAGGAGGATATCGCCGCCACCGTGGCCAAGTGGACGGGGATCCCCGTCACCCGCCTCCTCGAGGGCGAGATCCAGAAGCTCGTCAACATGGAGGAGCGGCTCGCGCGGCGCGTCGTCGGCCAGGACGAGGCCCTCCGCGCCGTGGCGAATGCGGTCCGGCGCGCTCGGTCCGGGCTCGCCGACCCCGATCGGCCCATCGGCTCGTTCCTCTTCCTCGGCCCCACCGGAGTCGGGAAAACCGAGCTGGCGCGCGCGCTCGCCGAGTTCCTCTTCGACGATGAACG
>QHSV01000070.1 GCA_003221655.1 Candidatus Rokuibacteriota bacterium | reverse complement strand
GCCTGCCGCTCGGCCTCGAGCGTCGCGGCGAGCCGCGCGGCGAGGAGCGCCTCGAGCTCGCGCTTGGCTTCGTTGGCCGCCGCACCGGCGAGCGGCCGCTCCTCCGGGGTGAGCGTTCCGAGCGATCGCAGAAGCTGCGTCAATTCGCCCTGGCGACCGAGAACGCTGACGCGGATCCGTTCGAGCTCGGCCGACGACTGCGCGGCGGCGACGGCCTCCCGCGCCTGCTGGACGATAGCGTCGACGCGGGGGTGCCCCACGAGCTACCGGCTCTGGGCTCGCGCGGTCTCGGCGAGCTTGGCGAACGCCGACGGGTCGGTGACCGCCAGCTCCGCCAACACCTTGCGATCGAGATGGATCCCCGCCCGGCTGAGCGCGGCGATGAACTTCGAGTACGAGAGTCCCACCTGGCGGCAGGCAGCGTTGATCCGCACGATCCAGAGGGATCGGGCCTCACGCTTCTTCTGCTTTCGGCCGCGGTACGCGAACGCCCCCGCGCGCAGGACGGTCTCGGCGGCGGTTTTGTAGAGCTTCCGACGCCCGCCGACGTACCCCTTCGCCTTCTTGAGGATCTTCTTGCGCCGCCGGCGCGTCTTGGCTCCACCTTTTGCCCGTGGCATGCTCCAGCTCCTCCTCGATCACAGATAGGGCACGAGCACCCGCAGCCGGGCCTCGTCCGCTTTGTCGATCAATTTTGCCGCGCGAAGCTTCCGGCGGCGCTTGGGATCCTTCTTTTGGAGCTTGTGCTGCTTCCAGCCGCCCGCCCGCATGAGCTTTCCCGAGGCGGTCCGCTTGAGCCGCTTCGCCGCCCCGCGCTTGGTCTTCATCTTCGGCATCGAGGTCTCCTTCCGAGGCTCGCCTGGGGCTAGTTGTGGACCTTGGGGCTCAGGATGATGTGCAGCATCCGCCCCTCGAGCCGAGGATTGTTCTCGGTGTTGGCGATATCCTGCGTCGCCTCGACCATCTTGTTGAGCATCTTCCAGCCGAGCTCCGTGTGGGCCATCTCGCGCCCCTTGAAACGCACGGTGACCTTCGCCTTGTGGCCCTCCTCGAGAAAGCGCCGCACATGCTTCAGCTTGAAGTCGAAGTCGTGCTTCTCCGTCTTGGGGCCCATCTTGACTTCCTTGACCTGGATCGTCGTCTGCTTCTTGCGCGCTTCCTTCAGCCGCCGCGCCTGCGTGTACTTGTACTTGCCGAAGTCCATGATACGGCACACCGGCGGCTGGGCCTCGGGCGCGACTTCGACGAGGTCGAACTCCTGCTGGCGCGCGGTTTCCAGGGCCTGGGTGATCGGCATGATGCCGAGCTGCTCGCCACTGGCGCTGACGACACGGACTTCCCGGACGCGAATACCTTCGTTGATACGGATGTCCTTGGCTTGGCTGATAGGCGTGACTCCTCGTTAGCCGCGTCGCGCGGCGTGGTAGTGCGCGCCGCAGGCCGTCGCGGGGCTGGGGCCCCACCGGCCGAGGCGCGACTGTGAGTGGTGCGCGCCGCAGGCCGTCGCGGGGCTGGCCCCGCGGGCGGAGGCGCGACTGTGAGTGGTGCGCGCTGCAGGCCGTCGCGGGGCTGGGGCCCCGCCGGCCGAGGCGCGACTGTAAAGTGACGATAGGTTCGGCCGGCCGATCACGAGCGGCCCACGATGAGGCCGGCGTCACGCGAGGTGATCTCGCGGGCAAGGTCGGCGAGCACGCGCTCGAGCGGCACGGCGCCGAGGTCGTCCCCGGTGCGGTGGCGGAGGCTCACCGTGCTGTTCTCGGCCTCGCGGGCGCCGACGACGAGCATGTACGGCACCTTTCGGAGCTGCGCGTCGCGGATGCGGTAGCCGAGCTTCTCGTTGCGGTCGTCGAGCTCGGCCCGGACGCGCGCGGCGCGCAGGCGGCCGTGCACCGCGCGCGCGTACTCGATGTGCTTCTCGCTGATCGGGAGCACGCGCGCCTGTACGGGTGCGAGCCACGTCGGGAAGGCCCCGGCGTAATGCTCGACCAGGACGCCGACGAAGCGCTCGAACGAGCCGAAGATCGCCCGGTGGATCATGACCGGGCGCTTGGCCTGCCCGTCGCTGTCGATGTACTCGAGCGCGAAGCGATCCGGCTGCTGGAAGTCGATCTGGATCGTCGCGACCTGCCACCGTCGCCCCAGCGCGTCCTGGACGTCGACATCGATCTTGGGCCCGTAGAAGGTCCCGTCGCCCGGATTGAGGTCGAACGCAAGGCCGTTGGCGCGCAGCGAGTCCTGGAGCGACCGCTCGGCCGCCTCCCACTGCTCGTCCGTCCCCAGCGACTTCGCGGGCCGCGTGGATAGCTTGAAGAACGGCTCGAGCATGAAGGTCTTGTACCACTCGCGGACCAGCTCGAGCATCGCGGTGATCTCGTCCTGGATCTGATCGAGGCGGCAGTAGATGTGCGCGTCGTCCTGCGTGAACTGCCGCACGCGCATGAGCCCCGTCAAGGTGCCCGACCGCTCGTTGCGATGCAGCCGGCCCATGTCCGAGTAGCGCAGCGGCAGGTCGCGGTACGAGCGCAGCGCGTGACGGTACACGAGCGTGGATTCCGGGCAGTTCATCGGCTTGAGACCGAAGACCTGCTCCTCGGACTCCACCAGGAACATGTTCTCGCGGTAGTGGTCCCAGTGTCCGGACTGCTCCCAGAGCCGCTTGTTGACCAGGATCGGCGTGGAAATTTCCTGGTAGCCCCGCGCGTCGAGGACCTCGCGGACGAACCGCTCGAGCTCGCGCACCACCGTCCAGCCGTTCGGGAGCCAGAAGGGCGCGCCGGGCGAGACGTCGTGGAAGGCGTAGAGGTCGAGCTCGCGCCCGAGCTTCCGGTGGTCGCGCTTCTTCGCCTCCTCGAGCCGCCACAGATGCTTGTCGAGCTCCTCCTGCGTGAGCCAGGCGGTGCCGTAGATGCGCTGGAGCATCGCGTTGCGCTCGTCGCCCCGCCAGTAGGCGCCCGAGGAGGAGAGGAGCTTGAAGTGCTTCACGTGCGCCGTCGACGGCACGTGCGGTCCGCGGCAGAGGTCGATGAAGTCTCCCTGCCGGTAGAGCGACACGCGCGGGGCGTCGAGCCCTTCGAGGATCTCGACCTTGAACGGCTCACCGCGTTCCCGAAAGAAGCCGATCGCCTCCTCGCGCGTCATCTCCTGCCGCTCGAACGGATAGGCGGCCTTTGCGATCTCCCGCATGACCTCCTCGATCTTCACGAGGTCCTCGGGCGTGAACGGCTCGCTTTTCGCGAAGTCGTAATAGAAGCCGTCCTCGATCGCGGGGCCGATCGCCACGCGCACCGCCGGAAAGAGCCGCTTCACCGCCTGGGCCATGACGTGCGCGGTGGAATGACGCAGCGTCGCGAGCGGCGAGGGATCGCAGTCGAAGTCGCCGGTCAGCTTGAGATGTCGCTCTTCTTCAGACAGTGGCGCGCTCGTCAGTCAGTATGAATGGTAGGCTCGGGCGGTTTCGAACCGCCGACCTCCTCTGCGTCAGAGAGGCGCTCTCCCACTGAGCTACGAGCCTATCCAGAGTGGAGAACATGCTACATGCCGCCGGGCGAGCCTGTCAAGGCAAGGTCCTGGAATTACACGCGTTTCAACGAAGGATATTGGTGAGCGAGCTCTCGACGAGCACGTACTGGAAGGCCGCCACGATGCGCACGCCCGCGCTACCGGGCTTCACCGTCGCCATCAGCGACGCGGGCACCGGGGGAAACGGCGAGGCCAGCTTGATCGCATTCGCGGCGTAATCGTCGTACACCCCGTAGCCCGACTGCTGGGCTATTTCGAGCATCGGCACGCGGCCATCCTTGAGGATGCCGAAGACGATGACCAGCCTGGCCGACTTGTAGTCGCAGTGCCCGGTCATAGAGTCCTTGACGCAAGGATAGCCCCACTTCTCCTTGATCATTCGCCGGACACGGTCGAGGTAGTCGTTGTACTTCGGGTCGGTCGAATCCAACGGGATCGGCTCGCCCTCGATGCCCGCCCATCCTTCTCCCTTGCCACCGGCGCCGCCCGGCCCCGGACCACCTCGGCGCAGTGCCGACCGACTGTCGATCAGCGGCTCGCGGGGCTCCGGCACGGCCGCGACTCGCGGCGCAGGGCTTGCCGGGGTCGCTTCGCGCGGGGGAGCCTCAGGGGGGCGCTCCGGCTCGCTTACGGGCGATTGGGCGGGCGGCGCCGGTGCCGGCTCGGCCGCTCGGGGCGCCTGGCCGTCCGGTGCCGGCGGCTCCGGAACTGCCGGCGCGCGCGGCGCGCTCGCGATGCTCGGCCGCTCGGGCGCGGGCGGCTCGGGCCGGTTCGGCGCCGATGCAGGCTTCGGCGGAGCCGTCGCGACGCGGGGTGCGGGCGGCGTCGGCGGGACCTTGCGGGCCGGAGCCGGAGGCGGCGGGGCAGCGGGGCCGCCGCGCTGCGCTGGCTCGTCCGACTGCGGCAACTCGACAAAGAGCGGTTCGCCCCGCTTGACCATGAGGGTGGACGACGGGCCCCCCAGCCAGAGCAGGGCAGCGACGAGCAGGAGATGCAGGGTGACCGACACGGCCACCCCGGCAAGGGGGCGCTGCCTCACCCACTTCCACGCGTTCACCCGCATTACCCGGGATTATAGCCCCGGAACCGCTAGAGGTCCCGGTCCATGGCCCGCGCGATGCGGCGCACGCGCTCCATCAGCGCGGCGAAACGCTCGGGCTTGAGCGACTGGGGGCCGTCGCAGAGCGCCTCCTCGGGTCGCGGGTGAACCTCGATGATGAGCCCGTCGGCGCCGGCCGCCACGCCGGCCATCGCCATCGACTCGACGAACTCCCAGTGGCCCGTCCCGTGGCTCGGGTCGACGACGACGGGCAAGTGCGAGAGCTTCTTGACGACGGGCACCGCGTTCAGGTCGAGGGTGTAGCGCGTGGAGGCCTCGAAAGTCCGGATGCCGCGCTCGCAGAGAATGACGTTCGGGTTGCCGCGCGCCAGCACGTATTCCGCGGACAGGAGCCACTCCTGGATCGTCGTCGCCATGCCGCGCTTGAGGAGGACGGGCTTGCCGGCATCGCCGACACGCTTGAGCAGCGAGAAATTCTGCACGTTGCGGGCGCCGACCTGGAGGATGTCGGCGTGCTCGGCGACGAGATCGACCTTGTCGGGCTCCATGACCTCGGTGACGATCGGCAATCCAGTCTCGCGCCTGGCCTCGGCGAGAAGCTTCAACCCCTCGTCTTCGAGCCCCTGGAACGCGTAGGGCGAGGTGCGGGGCTTGAAAGCGCCGCCCCGCAGGATGTGGGCGCCCGCGGCCTTCACCTTCTCCGCGGCCTCGAGAAGCTGCAGGCGCGACTCCACCGAACACGGTCCGGCCATGACTACGATCGACCGCCCGCCGATCGTCACGTCACCGATGCGGACCTGGGTCGACTCCGCGCGGACCTCCCGGCTGGCGAGCTTGTAGGGCTTGAGGATCGGCGTGACGGACTCGACGCACTCGAGGGACTCGAGGCTGCGGAGCGCGTCCTTGCCACGATCGTCGCCGACCGCGCCGATCACGGTCCGTAACGCACCGCGGATCGTGTGGGGGTTGTAGCCCATCGCCACGATCCGATGGCAGACGTCGTCCACCTCGCCGTCCGTGGCTCCCGACCTGAGTACGATGATCATGACTGGCTCCTTTGTAGCGAGTGCCTTGAGGTCGGGCCAGACCGAGGGTGCCTGAGATAGGTGCGACCCGGCTCCGACACGCCCGTTTTACCCGCTATTTGTAGCGGGGTCCGTGAGCCCGGCTCCCGTCGAGGGTGGCCTGAGAAAGGCGCGACCCGGCTCCGGACGCCCGACTCCCAACGCTCGCGTTACCCTCCGTTGCGTAAAAAAATTAAAGGCCGCGGGGTGACCCGCGGCCTGGATGCGTCCGGTGCCGCGGGCTCTCGGTCCGCCCGCGGCTCCCTGGTTATCTCAAGTCAGGACGCCGGAGCGGACCTCGGTAAAGTAGTAAAAGCCGAAGAACCGGAACCGGCGCGTGGTAGTGCTCATGACGTAGCGCGAGTTTACCGAGGGCGGTCCTGGCCGTCAAGCGTTTTCTAGGCTTTGCCCTTGCCCGCTTTCGGCTTGTGGAACCGCTTGATGAAGCGCTCGCGGTAGTAGTAGAGCGGCAGGCACAGCGCGACGACGACCGCGAGAAAAGCGATCGCATAGAGGTACTGGTGCTCGGCGACGTGCGCGCCGAAGTAGGAGGAGACCCACGTGCCCGGAATCCGCGCGACCGTCGAGACGATCGCGAAGATCCAGAAGGGCATCGGGCTGATCCCGAAGAGGTACGAGACGATGTCCTTGGGGAAGCCGGGGACGAGGTAGATGATGAAGCAGATGATCGCCCCCTCCGCCTCGATGACGAAGGTCATCCGGTTCCAGTGGTGCTCGCTGAGCCACGGCCGCACCAGAGGCTCGCCCCACCTACGCCCGACCCAGAAACAGAAGAGCGTGCCCAGCGTCAAGCCGATGCTCGAGTAGAAGAGCCCGAGCCACGTTCCGAACAGCGCCCCGCCGACCGGCCCGGTGATCTCTCCGGGGATCGGCGAGATGATCACCTGAAGCGCCTGGATCGCGATGAAGACGATCGGCGCCATCCAGCCCCATGACCTGACGGTGTCTTTGAGGAACTGCTTGTCCCGGTAGAGGCGGACCACGAGCCGGACAATCGGCGCGTCCACCACGACGAGCCAGACGACGACGGCGAGCAGCGTGAAGAGGATCGCCGTGACGAGCGCCCATCGCGAGCGGTCCGTCATCGGCGCAATCGAAGAACGGCGTCACAGCCCCGGACGGCGATCCCTCCAGGGCGAAGCCGCCTCAAAGGCGGCGGATGCCGCGAGCACCGTGCCGTCGGCGCGACGGCGCCCGACGATCTGCAGGCCGACCGGGAGACCGTCGTCGGTCCATCCGGCGGGCACGCTCGCCGCGGGCTGGCCCGTCATGTTGAAGGGATATGTGAACGGCATCCAGCCGAGCACCGAGACCTCCTGCCCGGCGATCTCGCGCGGCGGGAGGGCGTCGGCCGCGAACGGGAGCACCGCCGCCGTGGGCATGAGCAACACGTCGAAGCGCTCGAGGAAGGTCTGGACCTCGGCCCAGTACTCCTCGACCCCCGCGACAGCGCGCAGGTAGTCGCGCGCGCTGACCGCACCGCCGCGCCGGATGAACCTCACGAGCGACGGGTCCATCAGCGGCTCGGCGTCCGGCAGCCGATCAGACCACGCGGCGTAGAACTGGGCCGCGATCATCGTGGTGAAGAACTCCTCGGGGCTTTCCCAGCCCGGATTGACGACCTCCACGTGACAGTCGAGCGCCTCGAATGCGCCCGCCGCATTCTCGCAGACCGCCAGGACCCTCGGGTCCACCGCCGCGTAGCCGAGATCCGGCGCCCAGGCCACGTTGAGCCCCTTCACGTCGGCGTCGCACGCCTCGAGATACGAACCGCCCTCGCGCGGCAGCGACCCGCGGTCGCGGTCGTCGCCGCCGGCGATGACGTCGAGCACGGCCGCCGCGTCGCGGACGGTGCGCGTGATCGGCCCCACGTGGCCGACGCGCTCGAACCCGCCGAACGCCGCGCGATCGGGCACGCGACCGAACGAGGGCTTGAAGCCGTACACGCCGCAGAACGCGGCCGGAATCCGGATCGAGCCCCCGCCGTCGGTTCCGAGCGCCACCGGGCCCACACCGCTCGCCACCGCCGCCGCGGCGCCGCCGCTCGAGCCTCCGGGCGTCAGGGCGGGATCCCACGGATTGCGCGTGACGCCGAAGAGCGGGTTGTCGGTGAGAGCCTTGTAACTGAATTCCGAGGTGTTGGTCTTGCCGAAGAGCACCGTTCCGGCCGCCTTCAAGCGGCCGACCGCGAGCGCGTCGTGATCCGGCACGAAATCCTCGAAGAGTCGGGAGCCCCCGGTGGTCGTGAGACCACGGGTCGGCAAGATGTCCTTGATCGACACCGGAACGCCGTGGAGGGGACCGAGAGGCTCGCCCTTCATGACCGCGATCTCGGCTTCACGCGCGGCGGCACGCGCGGCGTCGACGGCGACGAGGCAGAACGCGTTGATCGTCGGGTTGACGGCCTCGAGGCGCGCCAGCACGGCGTCGAGTATCTCGAGCGGCTTCACCTCTTTGCGCCGGACGAGATCCGCGAGCTCGAGAGCCGAGCGCCAGGTCACCATTGACGACCAGCATTGTATCATTGCGCTCCGTGCAGGTGATCGACCGCCGCGGGACGCTCGTCGCGATGCTGCACCGCTCCGCCACCGGATCCCTGGAGAGCGCCTGGGTGCGCATCCCCGACGGCTCGTGGCTCGGCATCGAGCCGCGCGCGACGCGGGAAGCGCCGTGGGGCTGGTCCGATCGGCTGTGGCACGCGGCCGAGCCGTCGGGCCGCGCGTGGCACGGAACGCCTCTCACGGTGTTCGAAGCACTCGACTGGACGGGGATCGATCGAATCCCGGCCCTCGGCGAGCCCGCGCGGCTGCCGCGGGGTGGTGGCACCGCCGTGCTCAACCTCATCGCCGCGCTCGCCGCCGAGCAGGGTGCCAGACGGCTCGCGTACCGAGGTCCCTACCCGACCGAGCAACTCTTCCTCGCGCTGCTCGAGGCGTTCCGCTACGAGCCGGCGTCTCCCGATCCGCTCGCCGCCTTCATGCGGGGCGGCCTCGAGTGGAGGCCCGCGCCGAGCGAGCGTGTCTTCGTCGCCGACGACCTCTACGTGCAGATCCGGGAGCGGATCGAGAAAGTCGTCTGGCGGGGCGTCGTCTACTATCGCCCGGACTGGCAGGGCGTCGCGCGACACTGTCCGCGTCGGATCGTCGACGCACCCGATGGTGTTCGCTGCGCGCTCTGGGCGCTCGCGCTGCGCCTCGAGGACCACCTCCTCCT
>QHSV01000097.1 GCA_003221655.1 Candidatus Rokuibacteriota bacterium | reverse complement strand
AGGAGGCGATCCGCGCCGGCGCCATGGGCTTCTCGAGCTCGCGCGCGACGACGCACGTCACGCCGGACAACACGCCGGTGGCCAGCCGGATCGCCGACTGGTCGGAAGTCGATCGCCTGGTCGGCGCGATGGCGGAGCTGAACGCCGGCATCTTCCAGGTCGGGCCGGACACCTCGGGCGGCGAGGCGCAGCGCCGCTTCCTCGACCGGCTGAAGCAGGTGGGAGTAGAGACCGGGCGGCCGGTGATGTTCGGCACCATTTCGAGCCGCCAGGGAGACAAGCCAAATCCGTGGACCTATCAGCTCGAGTACCTGGATGATTGCGCGGCCGCCGGCGCGCGGATGTGGGGGCAGACCACCACCCGATCGATCAACGCCATCTTCTCGCTCAAGTCCTATCTACCGTTCGACGTGTTGCCGGTGTGGCGAGCGCTGCGCCACTTGCCGCTGGACGAGCAGAAGCAACGCCTCGCCGATCCTGCGACGCGCCGGCAGCTAGTCTTGGCGGAGGCCGACATGAAGCCTCGTGGCAACGTGTTCCAGGGCGGTGGCGCCGCTACCACCGATCCGCGAAAACCGGACTACGACAACCTCTACGCCATGAAGAGCGTCGACTGGGACGATCCGACCGTGGCGCAACTGTCAGCCCAGCGCGGCAAGCACCCGGTCGAAGTGATGATCGATCTGGTGCTGGAGAATGACAATCAGGTGTTCGTCCAGCCGCTGGTCAACGAGCAGCCGGACCACGTGCTCGGCATGCTGAAGCACCCGCGTACCCTGGCGACGTTCTCCGATTCGGGCGCGCATGTCTGCCAGGAGATGGGCTCCTCGCTGCAGACCCATCTGCTGAGCTACTGGGTGCGTGCAAAACGGGCGTTCACGTTGGAGGAGGCGGTGCGAAAGCTCACCTTTGACAACGCCTCGGCGTGGGAGCTCAACGATCGGGGCCTGCTGCGCACCGGCTACAAGGCAGATCTCGTGCTCTTCGACGAGGTCCGTGTGCGACCCGCGATGCCGACCGTGGAGACCGATCTGCCCGGCGGCGCCCGCCGTCTCGTGCAGAAGGCGGAAGGGATCGCCGCCGTCGTGGTCAACGGCCAGGTGACGCTGGAAAACGGCGACGCGACCGGCCGCATGCCCGGCGCGTTGCTGCGTGGGCGCGGCGCGCGGGTGGCCTGACGCCGAGCCCGACCCCACGCGCTCTCCGTGGGCTCAGAACATTGCGAGCGGGTGCGCCGGCGCGCCGGTTGAGCCCACCAACCGGATCGGCGTCGCCGTGAAGAGAAACTCGTAACGTCCCTCCTCCGCGCACGCCCTGGCCAGCCGCTCCGGGTTCGAGTTGTCCACGAGCACCAGCCCCAGGAACGGAATCGCCAGGTGGGTGCTCATGGCGAACCCCGCATAGCTGGTTGGGCGCTCGTCCATCATGTCCCATGAGATCGCGGCGATGTCCTTCTCCCGGAACCACTCGAGACACGACAGATGCATTCCGGGGTGGGGCGACACGCGCGGCACCCAGTCCGGGTGCGCCCTCCTGAAGGCCTCGTCGCCGTTGCGCACCACCACGACGTCGCCGGGCTCGACCTTCACGCCCGCCCGAGCGGCCACCGCGTCGAGTTCTTTCGGTGTGACCGGCTGGCCGACGGTCACGTAGCCCTCCTTGCGCCCGGCTGCCACGTCGAGGAGCACGCCTCTGGTCGTCAGGCCGTCGAAGTAGGCGTCGATCGCGCACCAGGTGGCGCCGGCCGCGGTGAGGCTGTCCCTGAACGGGCGGCCGTTGAACAGCTCGCCGTCCCAGGCGACGTGACAGAGAGCGTCGATGTGGGTGATCGTGAACCCGTGGTAGACGAGGTCAAAACGGTCGAGCACGACGTCAGCGCGCTCGCGGTTCGAGGGGAAGGTGACGTTATACATGATCGCTGGCTGGGGGCCGATGTCGCGCGCCAGCGAGACGGTGCGGCCGGTGCGCACGAGCGACGTTGCCTGGGCACGCTTGGCGGCCGTGATGAGATTCGCGGTGCCGCGCTGGTCGTCGTGGCCCCAGCGGCCCCAGTTATTGAGCTCCTTGAAGTACCCTTCGACGCGATCTTGGGTTGGCGCTGTCCAGTCGGCCATCGCTTGGCTCCTCCCGAACGGGGTTGCGTAGCGGCCCCACCGTAGTCAATCTGCGGCCGGGGGTCAATCGGCTGCGGCTGGCCAGAGATGATCCCCTCCGGTCAGAGACCCACCAGGCTCACTTCTGACCACAGCCGCGCAACGTATTGATATTTCTGGAAGTCCCATTCCGGTACCAGATTTGCCCTAGAGTTCTGCCATGGAAGGCTTCGGTCCTCGGTTCATGATCCTCCTGGCGGTCACGGCCGTCGTGACGGCAGCGACGCCCGTTGGCGCGGAAGTGTACAGGCGGATCGCCTCGGACGGGACCGTCTATTTCACGAACATCCAGCCGAATCCCTCCTCCCAGCGGGCGGTGTTCACTCCGGCCCCGGCAGGTGGCCCGCAGCGGCCGGCGTCGATCGATCACGGGGTCTACTCCCAGGAGATCGCCGAGGCGGCGGTCCGATATGCGGTGCCGGAGCGCCTCATCTGGGCGGTGATCCGGGTCGAATCGGGCTTCGACCATCGAGCCGTGTCCCGAAGGGGCGCGCGTGGGCTCATGCAACTGATGCCGGAGACCGCCGCGATCCTCGGCGTGCGGGACTCCTTCGACCCGCGCGAGAACATCCACGCGGGTGCCCGCCATCTGCGCGGCCTCATGGAGCGGTTCCGCTACGATCTGCCGCTCGCCATCGCGGCGTACAACGCCGGCGAGAAGCCGGTGGTGGCATTCCGCGGTATCCCGCCATATCCCGAGACCCGGGAGTACGTGACGCGGGTGCTGCGTTTCTACGGCGCGCCGATCGCGTGGGAGCTGCAGGGGAGCGGCATTCAGCAGATCGTCGAGCGCGACGGCACGGTCGTCTACACGAACGTCGCGCCTCGACGGTTCAGCGCGGCGGTCGTACACGGAAGATAGCCAGGCGATTCTTCGGGTTCCCCCCCAAAACTTTCCGCGGCGAATCGACCCCTCTCGGCTGGACAATCCAGCAGTCCGATCTCTTGTCCGATTCTCGGGCATGGGCAGATGTTGCGCCACATGGCGCGATCGTTCGACAAGGGAGAGCGACATGGCCAGGGCATGCCACCCGCAGACGCCGAAGTTCTTTGCCGTCGGCGCGCCCAGCCGGGCTTTCGAGAGACAACGGCCGTTTACGGTGTAGGCCGTTGCGGGTCCTGGCGGGCGCCGCACGAGAGGAGCTTATGGAGTTCAATCCCAAGCGCAACATCGTTCCCGATCGTCTTGACTTGCGCGACCGGCCGTACATCCCGGTGCTCCACGCGCCGCCTCCGCCGGAAATGACGCCCCAGCTCAAGCTTCCCGTGCTCAACCAGGAGCGCACCAACGCGTGCGCGGGCTTCGCGCTCGCGAGTGTCGTCAACTTCCTGCTCCGGAAGCATCGCGATCCGGCCGCGCCGCCGATGTCGCCGTTCATGCTGTACTCGATGGCCCGCCGCTACGACGAGTTCCCGGGCGCTGCCGAGGACTCCGGCTCGAGTCTGCGCGGCGCCATGAAAGGGTGGTACAAGCACGGCGTTTGCCGCTTGGATCTGTGGCGCCGCCCGGAAATGCCGCGGCCGGCCGCGAAGCCGGCGGACGACTGGTGGCTGGACGCCGCACGGCGCCCTCTCGGCGCCTATTACCGCGTCGACACTCGGTCAGTGACGGACATGCACGTGGCCCTGCACGACGTTGGCGTGCTCTACGCGAGCGTCGTCTGCCACGAGGGCTGGCTCGAGGGAAGGGGCATCAGGAAGGGCAAGGCGTACTGGACGATCCCGCCGGTGGAGGTCCTGCCCGACGACGGCGGGCACGCGTTCGTCATCGTCGGTTACACGCCCGCGGGGTTCATCATCCAGAACTCGTGGGGCCCGGGGTGGGGAACCGGAGGGCTCGCGATCCTCACGTACCCGGACTGGAGCGACAACGCGATGGACTGCTGGGTGACGCAGCTCGGGGTCGCCACCGAGCAGCACGTCGAGATCGCCCGGTCTCCGTCGCTGCGCATGGCCCGGGGCAAGGTCCAGATCGCGTCGGACAGTACCCTCCGCGACCGCGAGCTCTCCCCGTTCGTCATCGACATGGAGAACAACGGTCGCTTGTCGCGGAGCGGGGTGTTCCGTACGCAGCGGACCGACGTCGAGGCGCTGGTAGATTTCCACATCGGCGAGGCGCGCAGGAAGTGGAGCCTCAAAGCCGCCGAGCCGACCGACGTGGCCATCTACGCTCACGGCGGCCTCACCGGCGAGGAGTCGGCTGCCGAGACGGCGTCGCGCTGGATCCCCGCGCTGTACGAGTCGAGGATTTTCCCGATCTTTCTCATGTGGGAGACCGATCTCTGGTCGACCCTGAGGAACCGGCTGGCGGATCTCGTGACGGGCCTGCCCAGACCAACGGGCGGGCTGGTCGACCAGCTCCGGCGCTTCTGGAACCAGCGGCTGGAACGGCTGCTGGCGCCGGCCGGGTCGCTCATCTGGGGCGAGATGAAGCAGAACGCCGACGGCATCTCGAGGTACAGAGAGAGCGGTGGCCTCGTCCTCTACGAGAGCGGCATGAAGTCGCCGTGGTTCACGAAGACGCCGGTGCGCCTGCACCTGATCGGTCACTCCGCGGGCGCGATCGTCCAGTGCCACGTGGTCGACCGCCTGGCCCAGCTCGGCTGGAAGTTCGACAGCGTCAACTTCATGGCGGCCGCGGCGACCGTCGACCTCTTCGAGCGGACGCTGCTGCCTCGGCTCAAGGACAAGACGGTGAGGCAGTTCCGCTCCTTTTTTCTAGCCGACGCCGCCGAGGAGCAGGATTCGACCTGCCGGCCGATTCTCGGCTACAGCCGCTCGCTCCTCTACCTCGTGTCGGAGTCGCTCGAGGGTGGCAGACGTGCTCCGATCCTCGGCATGGAGAAGTACTTCGGCGCCGAGGTCGCGACGCTCGGGTTGCCGAACGTCAAGGCGTGGACCGCGCCGGGCGCCGCCACCGCCAGCACGACCCATGGCGGCTTCGACGACGACCGCCTCACCATGGAGTCGATCATCAAGCTGATCAAGGGGCGGAAGCTCTGAGGCGTTCGGGGGCGGGGACGACGCCGAGGAGGAGGAGCGAATCTCCTCCTCCTCGGAAAGCGACGGAGCTACTGTCCCTTCACCAGGAAGTGCGCACGGCGGTTCAGGCTCCAGCAGTCTTCGCTCAGCTCGGCGCACACGGGCCGCTCCTTGCCGTAGCTGACGATCGAGATCCGGTTCGACCGGACACCGCGAGAGACGAGATAGTTCATCGACGCCTTCGCGCGCCGGTCGGCGAGCGCCAGATTGTACTCGGACGTCCCGCGCTGGTCGGTGTGTCCCTCGATGAGCACCTGCAGCTTGGGATTGGTCTTCAGCGACTCCGCGTTCGCGTCGAGGACTTCACTGTATTCCGGCCGGATGTCGTACCGGTCGAAATCGAAGCGGATATCCTTGAGTAGCGCCATCGCCGCGAATTCCTTCGGGTTGGGTCTGCTGGGATTGCCTTGCGCGGCGTACGAGCCGCCAGAGCCTCCGGCCGCGGACGCGACACCACGACCACCATCCGCGGATCCGGCCATGGACCCGCCCGCCATTGGCGACGAGGCATCCGACGTGGTCGAGGGCGACTTTGCGCAACCGACCAGGATCGGCGCCGAGATCAGCAGCACCAGAGCGATCTGTGAGCAGCGCTTCATAGTTCCTCCCCTGTTCGAGCCCGGGAGTGGGCTACGACTCGCTCGCGCGCCACGCCCGGACATGCCGCGTGCACATCCGATGCCGCACCGCAACGGGCAAGATATGGTGCAATGTCGGATGATTGTGGGTATCGGTGGTGCGCCGAACCCCCTGCGCCGCCGGCGACGGTCGTCTGGGATTGCCAGAACGTCAGCATCGGCCGCCATCCCGGCACGGCGGCCGCGGGAGGTCTGACATGAAGTTTGGCTTGAGCCCGCTCCAGGCAGGCAGTGATTTCGCGGAGACCATCCGCGAGTGCGAGAACGCCGAGGCGGCCGGGTTCGACTCGGTGTGGCTCGGGGAGCACCACAATAGCCGCACGCTCTATCCGACGCCGCTCATCGGGTTGGCCGCCATCGCCGGCCGGACGCAGAAGGTTCGTCTTGGCACGGCCGTGCTCCTGCTCCCGCTCTACCATCCGCTGGCCGTGGCGGAGGAGGCGGCGATGGTCGACATGATCTCCGCGGGCCGCCTGAACCTCGGGGTGGGTGCCGGGTACGCGCCAGAAGAGTTCGCGGCCTTTGGCGTGTCGATCAAAGAGCGCGGGAGCCGGATGGACGAGGCCGTGCCCTTGATCCAACGGCTCTGGTCCGAGGACAAGGTCACTCACGCTGGCCGGCACTATCGTGTGACGAGCGCCACCGTGAGCCCACGTCCGGTGCAGCGTCCCCGGCCACCGATCTGGTTCGGGGGTTGGGTCGAGCCGGCCATCCGGCGCGCCGGGCGCTTGGGTGAGGCGTGGCTGGGCGGGCCGTCGGCCAAGCTCGACGAGGTAGCAGCCTGCGTGCGGCTGTACCGGGAAGCACGGACGGACGCGGGGCGCGACCCCGATGCCGGCGAGATCGCGCTCATGCGGTACGTCTTCGTGGCCGAGAGCCTGGAGCGTGCCCGCGCCCTCGCGGGGGAGCCGTTCATCCGGTCGTTCGAGGACACCTACTTTCGCTGGCCCCACCCGATCGTGAAACGCCCGGCCGGGACCCTGACCATCGAGCGGTTGGCCGAAGACCGGATCATCCTGGGCGATCCGGCGAGCTGCATCCGGCAGCTCCAGCGCTTTCGAAAGGAACTGGCCCTCGGGCATCTCGTCTGCCGGGTCTCCGCGCCGGGGATCCCGCGTGACGCCGCTATGAGCTCACTGGATCTGCTCACACGCGAAGTCCTGCCCGCCTTCGCGTGAGAGCCGGGCAGGAGGCGACAACGTAATGGCTTCCCTTCGGTGGCTGACGGCGGCCGTCCTGTGCGCCTCGGCGATATCAACCGCGACCGCGACGGAGTCGATCTGGGACGCTCTGCGCATGCCCGGCAGCGTCGTGGTATTGCGTCATGGCTATGCCCCCGGCGCCTTCGATCCGCCGAGCGCCCGGCTCGACGACTGTTCGACGCAGCGGAACCTGGACGCGAGCGGTCGGGCGCAAGCCGGGAGGATCGGCGAGAGGTTTCGGCAGAACGCCATCGCAGTCGGCGTGGTATTGTCCAGCCCGCGCTGCCGGTGCCTCGACACCGCCCGCCTGGCGTTCGGGCAGGTGCAGTCCTGGGAGCCGCTACAGGGTGCGCTCAGCGACGAAGAGCGTCGCCGGCGCCAGTTGGCTGAGATCAGGAGAGCAATCGAAGCGCACCGCGACGGACCACCCCTGGTGCTTGTCACCCACGGCAGCGTCGTCACCGATCTGACCGGGCTCAGCATTCGGATGGGCGAGTTCGTCGTCCTGTGGCGTGCGGCGGATGGAACCCACTCGGTCGCAGGGCAGTTGTACGTCGAGTGAGAGGCGCGATCCCTGAGGCTGCCGATCGAGGTGAACAGGAGGGAACCATGAAGCGTGCGGGGTTATTGCTCGCCGTGTCATTGATCGTGGTGTCGTGCGCGACGATGCGGCCACCGGGCCAGGAGCTCGTGGCCCGGGCTGTCCAGGCGATGGGGGGTGCCGAAGTCCTCGCCGGCGTCAAGACGCTCTCGGCGAAGGGGACGGTTCGCCAGTGGGAGCCCGAGCAGTCGATGGTCCCGGGCGGCGAGATGCGCTTTGCCTGCGAATCGACGTTCGAGCTGGCCAGCGACGCCGGCACGAACGCGACGCGCATCGACTGGGTGCGCAACTTCGCGTATCCGGCGCCGCGCACGTTCACCTTCAGCGAGATCGTGACGCCCGATGCGGGCTACGTCGCCGGCATCGACAGCAACGGGCGCACCAAGCAGAGCCTGGACTCGAATCCGCCGGCCCATGCGATGTCGGGGCTGCGGCTGGCGACGTCGCAGCGCGAGCTGCGGCGCGGCTCGTCCCTGCTGTACCTCGAGATGCTGAAGAACCCCGACCGCGTTTCCTCCGCCGGCGCCGTGACGGTCGGGGGCATCGCCTATCCTGCCGTCGACTATCGGACGGGTGATCAGACGCTGACTGTCCTGTTCGATCCCTCGACGGGGCTGCCGGCCCGGATCCGCACGCTCGATTACGACAACATCTGGGGCGACGTGACCTACGATCTCGTGTTTGCCGACTGGCAGACCGTCGACGGCCTGCGCGTGGCGGCGAGCCGGAAATACGAGCTGAACGGCCGTACCGTCGTCGACATCAAGCTCACCGACGGCAAGGTCAACGCGCCGCTCGCCGCCGAGCGGCTCACGATTCCGGCCGCGTTCAAGACGGGGGCGTCGAAGCCCGCGACCGGTCCCGTACCGTATCAATGGGTGATCCGGCGCCAGTTCATCGGCACCTATCTCGACTCGGACGCGCCGAGCTACGACACGCGAGCGACGTCCGGGCTGCGACTCGAGGAGCGGGCGCCCGGCGTCCAGCACGTGGTCGGCGGCTCGCACCACAGCCTGATCGTCGAGATGCGTGACTACCTCATCGTCTTCGACGCGCCGGTGAGCGACGGACACTCGAACTGGATCCTCAACGCCGCGCGCACGAAGTATCCCGGCAAGCCCGTGCGATTTCTCGTGCTGACTCACCATCACATGGACCACGCCGGCGGTGTGCGCGTGTTCGCCGCCCAGGGCGCGACGATCGTCGTAGGCCAGGGCAACGGCGAGCATTTTCGTCGCGTGCTGGCGGCGCCGTTCAAGCGCAATCCCGACCTCGGCGCCCGCGATCTCACCGCGACGCCGATCGCCGAGGTGGTTGACAAGCGCCTGTTCAATGACGGCACCCGCGAGGTCGGCGCGTACGTGATCGAGAACCCGCATGCGACCGGCCTGCTCATCGGGTACGTGGCCGACGCGCGCCTCGGCTTCGTCACCGACATCTGGAGCCCGGGCGCCGGGCCGATGCCCGACAAGCTGAATCCGAACCTCGCCGCTCTCGTCACCGGTGTGAAGAAGGCCGGGATCTCCCCCCAAAGGTTCGCGGGAGGCCACGGCGCGGTGGCGGACTATGCGCCGCTGGCGGCGCTCGAGGGGAAATAGCTCGAGCCGCGTAATCGATCACGAACCGGGGCTCCGGTCGCCATGGTCCACGCGGGCTGATTGCCGAACCGGAGCCCCGGCTCACCGCAACGCCGCGCCTCCTCATCTCGCCCGGGGTGCCCAGGTGCACGCGCGACCAACCTCAAGTACACTTCGGCGACCACGCGAGCGAACCGGTGGCTCGCCAATCGCGCATGCGCTTCAACGCGTAACGGGAGACCGTATGCCGACGACGCTTCTGATGCTACCGCCGCAGACACCCGCCACGCGCGCCTGGGCTACCCGGCTCGCAACGACCTTGCCGGAGCTAGCCATCGTGGTCGCGGAGACCGAGGTCGACGCCGCCCGCGCCGTCGGTGAGACCGACGCCGCGTTTGGCACGATGCCGGACACGCTGCTTCACGACGCGCGGCGGCTCCGCTGGCTCCAGGCCCCGCAGGCGGCGCCCCCCGCCGGCTACTACACGTCGGCGTTGATCGCTCATCCCGTCGTGGTGACGAATTTCCGAGAGATCTACAACGATCACATCGGCGCGCACATCATGGCGTTCGTCCTCGCGTTCGCGCGTGGGTTCCAGCACTACCTTCCGCGGCAGCTCCGGCGCGAGTGGCGCCGGGAGCCGCTCGACACCGGCGTGATCCACCTGCCGGAGGCGACCGCGCTCATCGTCGGCGTGGGCGGGATCGGCGCGGAGGCCGCGCGCCTCGCCGCCGCGTTTGGCATGCACGTGATCGGCGTGGACCCGCGCCGGCGCGAGGCGCCGCCGGGCGTGCTCAAGCTCGACGGGCCCGACGCGCTCGACGCGCTGCTGCCGCTCGCGGACTTCGTGATCCTCACGGTGCCCCACACGCCGGCCACCGAGGGTTTCATGAACCGGACGCGCTTTCAGCGGATGAAGCGCACCGCGTTCTTCATCAACATCGGACGCGGCATGACGACGCGGCTCGACGACCTGGTCGCGGCGCTGCGGGCCGGCGAAATCGCCGGCGCCGGACTCGACGTCTTCGAGCAGGAGCCGCTGCCGGCCGACCATCCGCTGTGGACGATGCCCGGCGTCCTCATCACGCCGCACACCGCCGGTCACGGACCCTTCCTGGACGAGCGGCGGTTTCAGGTCGTGCTCGACAACTGTCGGCGCTTCCTGGCCGGCGAGCCGCTCCGCAACGTGGTCGACAAGGCCAGCTGGTTCTGAGGATGCCCGTTCCGGTCGGCCTCAACGTCTGGTCACGCCTTGTGGACGCGACCTTCCCGTACTTCGACCGGACGGTCGGCCCGTTCGACTCGCTCTGGCTTCCTGACCACGTCCAGTACAACGGCCACAAGGTCGCCGAGGGCTGGACGCTCCTGGTCTGGGCCTTGGCCCGCTATCCGGACAAACTCGCGGGCCACGAAGTCCTGTGCAACAGCTTTCGGAACCCGGCGCACACGGCCAAGATGGTCGCCACGGCGCAGGCGCTCTCGGGCGGGCGGACGATCCTCGGCATCGGAGCCGGGTGGAACCAGGAGGAGTACCTGGCGTACGGGTGGCCGTGTCCCCCGACCCGCGTGCGCATCGCCCAGCTCGCCGAGGCGATCGAGTTGATCCGCCGCATGTGGAGCGACTCGCCGGCTAGCTACGAAGGGCGGCATTATCGAGTCGTGAAGGCCCACTGCGAGCCGCGCCCCGAGCCGATCCCGCCGGTCATGATCGGCGGGCACGGGGAGAAGTATCTGCTGCGCGTCGTCGCGCAGCACGCCGACTGGTGGAACTATGGCTTCCGCGACCACGCGCTCCATGCCCACAAGCAGGAAGTCCTGAAGGCGCACTGCCGCGAGGTCGGCCGGGACTACGACCAGATCGTGCAGGTCGTGCGCGTCGGAATCCTGATCGCCCGGACGGAACGCGACGTGGAACGGCTCAAGGCCGATCCCTTCATGCGGCCGATGGCGGATATCCGACTGGCCGGAACGCCCGCCCAGGTCACGGACGCGCTCCAGCGGATCGTCCGCCAGGGCGCCGCCAGGCTCACGGTGAACTTCGCCGACGCGCCGCGCCCGGACGGGACGGAATTGTTCTCGGAGACCGTCCTGCCGTACCTCTAGGCGCCCGCCGACTCCGGCCCGCTCGCGAACCAGAGCCGCGGGTCGGCGGCGCGCACGCGCGCCTCGGGCAGACCCAGCTCGCGGCGCACGATGTTGGTGCCCTCGACGAGCGCGACGCACTTGTAGTACGCGATCCGGCGGCTCAACCCCTCGCGACCAAACCCACAGTCGGTGGTGATCACCAGGCGCTCCGGCGGGATGTACTCCAGCGCCTTGCGGATCAGGCGGGCCACGTGCTCGGGCGGCTCGACGACCGTGTTGCAGTGGCTGACCACGCCGATCCCGATCTTCTTGTCGGTCCGGTGCTTCGCGAAGAGCGGGAGGTCCCGGCCGTTGGTGCTGGCGCACTCGAAGGTGACGACGTCGCCGTCGAGCTGGAGGAGATGCGGCAGCGCGCGCTCGTAGCTCGGCGGCTCCCAGTACACGCGCTGCTGGTTCGGATTGCCCCAGCAGGTGTGCACCCAGATCTCGGCGTCGACGCCGACAAGCTGGCGGTTGAACGCCTGCGTGAGGAACTCGAGGTCGGCTTCGGTGCAATCGGGCCGCGTCGTGCGCCCGTGGTGCGGGGGCTCCTCGACCTGGATGAGCGGACAGCCGCCGGCGGCCAGCTCACGGAACTCGGCGTTCATGATGTCGCACAGCTCGTTGATGAGTGTCTTGTCGTCGCGGTAGTACTCGTCCCAGAGCATGCTCGCGAGGGCCGGCGCGCAGATCGCGCCGAACTTCAGGGGGCGGTCCGTCAGGCGCTGGGCCGCCTTCCAGAGCGCTGTGTACTCGAGCGGTCCGCGGGTCAGGCGGTCCTTGACCACCCCGGGTTGATAGGCCTCCTGCACCTCCCAGAGGATGCGACCCGGGCGCAAGCCGTGCCGCTGCATCCAGCCGCGGGAGGTATCCCGGTGGCCTTCGACGCCGCCGAGCCGCTCGATCGGATAGAAGAACCACGACTTGCCGCCGACGGCCAGGTCGAACCGGCTGTCGCCGTCGGTCACGATGTCGAGGCCCGCGGCCTCCTGGGCGTTGATGACGCACGCGACCGCGTCCAGGTACTGCTCGCGAAAGAGCGAATCACCGAGCGCCGACTTGAACGAGCGGCCACGCAGGCTCTCGTTGAACCAGAGCGGGCGAGGATACGACCCGGTGATGGCGGTCGGCAGCATCAGATCGCGCGTGACGCTCAGCATCGATTCCTCCCAGACTCAGCGACCCTTGAGCCTGACCTGCTCATGCCGGCGGCTTCATCGCGAGAAAGCGGAAGCAGTTGTTCCAGGTGATGTCCTCATGGATCTCCGGAGGAAGCCCGAGGGTGCGCAGTGTCTTATCCACCGGCTGCTCGGGCGCCATGTAGGGGTAGTCCGTCCCGACGAGGATCTGCCTGGCCCCGATCATGTCGATCAGATAGCGAAGCGCCCGCCGGTCGAAGAGCAATGTGTCGTAGTAGAAGCGGCGGGCGTACTCGGCCGGCGAGCGCGGCAAGGCGCCCGGCGCGGCGGCGCCGCGGCCCTGACCGGGCGCGTCCTCGTTCCAGGTCCCGCTCCACTGATGGTTGTAGCGCGGAAGGAGGAAGGGAAAGGTGCCGCCGCCGTGGCTGAAGGCGATCCTCAGGCCCGGGCATTTCTCCGCCGTTCCTCCGTCGATCATCGACGCGATGGTCAGGCAGGTGTCCGTGGGGTAGCCGACGGGGTTGAAGGGGGACCTGGTGGGGAAGCGGTCCATCATCGTCGGACGGAGCGCGTGGACGAAGATCGCCACGCCGAGTCGCTCCGCCTCCTGGAAGAAGCTCTGGAACTCGGGCATACCCAGCGATTTCCCGTTCACGTTCGATCCCAGCTCGACGCCCGGAAACCCGAGGCTCTTGACGTGGGCGAACTCTTCGGCCGCCAGCTCCGGATCTTGGAGCGGCACGATCCCGAGGCCGACGAAGCGGCTGGGTGCCGCCTCGCACATGCGGACGATGGTCTCGTTGGTGTAGCGACAGAAGTCGAGGGCGTCTTCGGGCGTGAACCAGTAGGCGCACAGCTCCGGCATCGGCGAGATCACTTCGACGTCGACCCCGTGCCCTTTCATGTCCCGCAGCCGGCGCTCGACGCTCCAGTTGCCGTCGTGGACGGTGCGGTAGTTTTCGCCCTCGATCATGACGCGCGCGCGGCCGGGCTCGAAGTGGTCCATCAACGGCCAGGTCCACGCGCTGGCCCGCTTGCCCGCGGGCGGGAAGTGCTCGGGAATGATATGCGCGTGCATATCGACGATCATCGGATCACTCCTGTCCGTCAGTTCCGCTTCGAGCGCCGGCTTTGCCGGCGCAATCGCATCCTATGCGAAACCACACCGGGAGACCGGTGGGGGGTGTCGGGGGGAGCGGCGCCGCTCCCCCCCGACGTTGCTGTTCAACCTACTTGAACAGCAAGACAGTCCGAGCGACTTCGCCCGCCTTCATCGCCCGGAACGCTTCGTTGATGTCGTCGAGCCGGCCGCGGCGCGTGACCATCTCGTCGAGCAGGAGCCGCCCCTGGCGATAGAACTCGAGGTAGCGGGGGATATCGACGCGGAAACGGTTCGAGCCCATCCGCGAGGTCTGCACACGGCACTCCGGGCGAATCGCCATCCACGGGAACTCGATCTTCGCGTCCGGCGGCAGAACCCCGACGATGGTGGCGGTGCCCCGGATGGCCAGGCTCTCGATGGCCTGGCGCACGAGGGTCGTGTTCCCGACGGCCTCGAAGGAGTGATCCACGCCGGCCCCGCCCGTGAGCGCGCGGACCGCCTTGACCGGATCGTCCTTCGCGCTGTTGACGACGTGGGTCGCGCCGACGCGCCTGGCCATCTCCAGCTTGGACTCGAAGACGTCGACCCCGATGATCTGACGGGCGCCACCGATGCGCGCCCCCTGGACGATCGACAGCCCCACGCCGCCGCAGCCGAACACGGCGACGGTTTGTCCGGCCTCGAGCCCGGAAGATCGCAGCGCGGCCCCCACGCCGGTGAGAACGCCGCACCCGACGAGGGCGGCTCGGTCGAGCGGAAGCTCCGGGTCGATCTTCACCACCGAGTTCTCGTGCAGCAGCATGCGCTCGGCGTAGCTCGAGATGCCGATGAACTGTCTGAACGCCTGGCCCTTCTGCGAAAGCCGCGGCGGGGCGGACTCCGCCCGGGTGACGACGCCGCCGACGCAGAGGTTCGGGTGCCCGCCGAGACACTGCTCGCAGCTCCCGCAGAAGCCGGAGAGGCAGGCCACCACGTGATCGCCGGGCCGCACGGTCGTCACGTCGGCGCCCACCGCTTCGACTACGCCGGCGCCTTCGTGTCCCAGGATGATCGGGCGGTCCAGCGGGAATCTCCCCACGCCGTCGACGACGTGCAGGTCGCTGTGGCAGACGCCGGTCGCCGCGGTGCGGACGAGGACCTCGCGGCCCCACGGCTTGTCGATCTCGACCGCCTCGATCGTCAGCGGCTCGTGTACCTTCCGAAAGACCGCCGCCTTCGTCTCCATGTCGGCCTCCTTGCAAGAGCTCCCCATCACGGACGAGCCCGGCGCAGTATAATCCCGGCGAGCCATGAGGAGGGCGGCATGACGGCGATCGAGCCGAGCGGACAGATCCTGGGGGCGACGGTCAGGGGGGCCGACCTCGCCAAACCCTTGAGCGACGCGGACTTCGCCACGCTCCTCCTGGCGCTCGGCCGCCACGGCGTGCTCCGATTTCCGGATCAGCGGCTCGAGGCGGTCGAGCTCCGGGACTTCTCGCAGCGCTTCGGCGGGATCCAGGCCACGCTGACCGGCCGGCACCACGAGCCCGGGATGCCGGAGGTCGGGTATCTGTCGAACATCATCGAGAACGGCGAGCCGATCGGGATCACCGACGCCGGGCAGGACTGGCACACGGACATGTCCTACAACGAGACGATCGGCTTCCTGAACGTGCTCTATGCCGTCAAGGTGCCACGCCGCAACGGCCAGGTGCTCGGCGCCACCGCCTTCGTCAACACGCAGGCGGCCTACGAGGATCTCCCACCCGAGGTGCGGGCACGGCTCGAGGACATGACGGCGACCCACGACTTCAACAAGTTCTGGGAGAACATGCGGCGCCGGCCAGGCAGCCTGCGGGCGCCGTTGTCCGAGGAACAGCGCCGGAGGCGGCCGCCCTCCGTCCACCCGGTCTTCCTGACGCACCCGATCACGGGCCGCAGGGTGCTCTACTGCAACCCGGGCTATGCCGTCCGCATCAACGAGCTCGACGAGTCCGAAAGTGACCGCGTCCTCCAGATGCTGTTCGCGCACCAGCTCCAGCCGAAGTATCAATACACGCACCGCTGGACCGAGGGCGACGTGCTGGTGTGGGACCACATCGGGACGCTACACAATGCGATCGCCGACTACCAGCCGGACGAGCCCCGGCTGATGAAGCGCTGTCAGGTGATGGCGGACCGGATCTTCGATCCCGCCTTCATGCGAGAGACCCTATCGGCAGTGTCCGCGCCTGCGGGCGCAACGGCTAGGTAACCGGAGGATCGTGTCATGGCCCAACGTGTTCTCTATCCTGATCACATCGAGCCACTCGTGCAGTTCGTGGAGGAAACGACTCCGGAGCACATCGTGGCTCGGGCCCACGACAAGCTCGCCGCCGGCACGTCCGTGAAGGACATGCTGCTGGCCTCGGCGCTGGCGGTGGTGCGCTCCTCGGACCTGCCGCCGGGCCACCACGGTGGACCGCTCCATCCCCTGGCGGGCCTGCACGCCGTGCGGCACATCGCGGCGCGTCTGCCCGGCGAGTACGCGATGCTGCCCGTGATCCAGAACGTGGCCGTCGCGAACAAGCACATCCATTCGCCGGCCATGGGGCCTTATGTCCTGGCCGATGCGAAGCCTGTGTCGGAGAACGGCGACGTGGAGGCGACGGTGAAGGCGTTTCGCACCGCGGTGAGCCGCGGGGTCTACAACGCCTGTGATCACTACTTCCACTATCTGCTCGAGCACCTCTCGCCCCCGCAGGTCCTCGAGCTCCTGCTCGAGGTCGGCGTCCCCAAGAACCAGCTGGACGACCACTATTTCCTCTTCCCGGTGTTCACCTGGCGGGCCCTCGAGTACTTCGGCTGGGAATACACGAAGTACATCGGCCGCGCGCCGGTGCGCTACATCACGCGTCCCACCGCCCCGGCGATGCTCGTCGACGTCGACGCCCTCATCAGGAAATACGAGCTGCTCGAGCGCGATCTGCGCGTCAAGACCGACGAGGACGAGACCGCTGCCGTCACGCGGCTCGCGGACGAGATCGGGCGCTGCGACGACTTCGCCGAAATTCCCGAGATGCTGGCCCAGGCGCTGAGCGACGGGCTGTCCCTCGAAGGGGTGGGCGAGGGGCTCTCGGTCGGGGGGTCGACGCTCTTCTTGCGCTCGCAGACGGGCAACCCGATGGACGTGCACATCAACACGGGCGCCAATACGCGGCGCTACCTCTTGCGGCAGCCGGAGCTGTCGCGGCGCATCAAGCTGCAGGCACTGCTCATGTGGAACACGGGGCCGGAAGTGCGGATGGCCCAGCGCATGCTCGCGCCGGACGTCCAGCCCGAGCCGGACCGCGTGGCATTTCTGCCGTCGCACACGCAAGCGGAGCTGCTCGCCGAGCTCGAGGCCCTCATCGACCGCCTGCCGGTCGGCGAGCGGTTACCGGCGGCCGGCCTCGCCAGCTGGCGCTCGACCGACGAGGTCAAACAGGCGTCCGCCCTGGCGCAGCAGTATGCCAATTGCGGCTACTCGCCCGAGCCGCTGATCACCGTGCTCGGCAAGATCGCTTGCCGCGACAACTTCACGGAGATGCACGCCTTCAAGCATCACCAGGCGACGTACGAGGAATTCCACACGACCCGTCCCTCGCTGCGCTGGCGCCACCTGGTGGCCGCTGTGCAAGCGGCCGCGATCTCGCACGGCCGCATCCAGGACGTCTACGACCACGCGGCTGAGGTGATGCACTTCTAGGGCGATGCCGTGCGCATCCTCGTCCTCTCACCGCGTCTCACGGAGAGTCGTCGCGCCGCGTTCCATGCCCTGACCCAGGGGCTGGGCGAGCTCCACTTCCTGGCGTCGGGCGAGCCGGCCCCGGACGTCGCCGAGACCGACGCGATCGTCGTCGACGGTCCACAGCCGGCCCAGCCGCTCGCGTTCCTCGGCGCGATCCGGGCGGCCGTCGAGCGGGGCGCGGCACTGGTGGCGATCGGCTGCGCGCCATCGGAGCGCGACGGGTTCTGGGCCGATCTGCTGGGGGCGGTGGCCGGCCCGGAGCCGCCCCCGGGCGAGTACTTCGCGCGCGTCACCGAGGCTCACTCTCACATCTCCGCCCGCGTCACGCGCGAGTTCGCCGTGGTCGACGGGTTCGTGCCCCTCATCCCGCTCGCGGACGGCAAGGTCATCGTCGACGTGAGCGTCGCGCTCCGGGACTTCGCCGCCGTCGTGGAGACGCCCCGCGGGGCTGGTCGGGTGGTCGCGTGCGGCCTCGGGAACACGGACGCGGCGCTCCGCACGCCCGAGCTCGCCCAGCTGCTCGCGCGGGCGCTGCGCCCGGATCTGCACTGTTGCGGACGCAACATCGGCGTCGGCATCGTCGGGTACGGCCCGCTCGGGGCCATGGGCTACCACCACGGACTCGGCGTGACGCGGACCGAGGGGCTCGAGCTCGTGGCCGTCGTCGACCCGAACGTCGAGCGCCGGAAGGCGGCGGAGACGGACTTCCCGGGCGTGCGGACGTACGCGTCGGTGAGCGAGCTGGTCAGCGACGATGACGTCGAGGTCGCGCTGGTGGCGACACCGCCGGCCCATCACGTGGCGCTGACCCTGGCGCTCCTGCGTGCGGGCAAGCACGTCGCCTGCGAGAAACCGCTGTGCCTGACCCTCGCCGAGGCCGACCAGATCATCGCGACGGCGGCGGCGAGCCGCCGCATGCTGACGGTTCACCAGAACCGGCGATGGGATCCCGACTTCGTAGCCCTGCGCCGTGCCGTCGGCGCCGGGCTCCTCGGCGAGATCTTCAACGTCGAGACCTTCGTCGGCGGCTACGCGCACCCCTGCCGCACGTGGCACTCGGACACGGCGGTCTCGGGCGGCGCCGGCTACGACTGGGGTTCGCACCACGTCGACTGGGTGCTCCAGCTCATCGCCGGCATGCCGCGGATCGTGCAGGCCCACGGGCACAAGCGTGTCTGGCACGACGTCACCAATCTCGACCAGATCCGCGTTCGCATGACGTGGCCGGACGGCCGCGAGGCTGAGTTCCTCCAGAGCGACATCGCCGCCGTTCGCCGCCCCAAGTTCTACGTGCAAGGCACGGCCGGCACGCTCGTCGGCTCCTACCGGACGATCACCCTCGAGCACATCGAGCCGGGTCGCGGGTACGTGGCCACGCAGGCGCACCATGCGGAGGCGCCCGCCGAGCTCCTGCTCGCGCGCTATGAGAGCGGCTACGGGATCAGCGAGACGCGCCTGCCGCCGGCCATCGAGCAGCCCTTCGCCTTTCACCGAAACCTCGCCGATCACCTGCACCTCGGCGAGCCGCTGGCCGTCACGCCGGCGTCGGTGCGGCGAGTCATCGGCGTGCTCGAGGCCGCGCAACGATCGAGCACACGGGGTGGCGCGCCCGTTGTGCTCGAGGACGACGGGAGCTGACATGCGGGCGGCGCCAATCGGGTGGGGCGTGATCGGCGCCACCTCGCAGGTCGCGCAGAAGGCGGTACTGCCGGCGATCGTTGCCAGCCCCGGGGCGCGGCTCGTCGCGGTGGCGAGCACGCGCGCCGCCGACGTGTGTGGCGCCGGCTTCGGGGCCGCGCGTGCCTATCGTGCCTACGCCGCCCTGCTCGACGATCCCGAGGTCGAGGCCGTCTACGTCCCGCTGCCGAACAGCCTGCACCGCGAATGGGTGGAGCGAGCCGCCTCCGCCGGCAAGCACGTGCTCTGCGAGAAGCCCCTGGCGCCCACGCCGGCCGATGCGGAGGCCATGGCCGCGGCGTGTGCGGCGGCAGGCGTGACGCTCCTCGAGGCCTACATGACGCCGTTCCATCCCCGCGCGATGGCGATCGAGACGCTCGTCGCGTCCGGCCGCCTCGGCGGCCTGCGCTTCGCCCGGGCGGCGTTCACTGGCGTGCTCGATCGACCCGACGACCATCGCTGGCGACCCGAGATGGGTGGAGGGGCGCTGCTCGACGTCGGCATCTACTGTATCGCGCCGCTGCTCGCGGCGGCGGGCCGGACGCCCGCGCGGGTCGAGGCGGCGGCGACGCTGGCGAAGTCAGGCGTCGACGCCTCGTTCTCGGGCTGGCTCGACTTCGGTGACGGGTTCACTGCGACCATCGAGTGCTCCTTCGACGCTCCGGAGCGGCAGTCCCTCGAGATCGTCGGAACCGAGGCCGCGCTGCTTGTCGATCGCGCGCACACTCCCGGGCCCGAGGACGCGGCGATCACGCTCCGTCACCGTGACGGTCGTCTCGTGAAGATCATCGCGGGCGCGGCGAATCCCTACCGGGCGATGATCGAGCACTTTCAGTCCGTCGTGCGCGGCGAGGCCGCGCCACGCCGATCGTGCGCGGCTTCGATCACGCTCCTCACGGTCCTGGAGCGTCTGCGCGCGGCGGCCGGGCTCTCCTCGTGACGAGAATCGGGCTCATCTCCGTCCACACGTGTCCCCTCGCCGCGCTCGGCGGCAAGGAGACCGGCGGCATGAACGTGTACGTCCGGGAGGTCGCGCGCCACCTGGGGCGGCTCGGACTCGAGGTCGACGTCTTCACCCGGAGCCAGACCCCGGGCGTTCCGACGGTCGTCCCCCTGGGTCCGGGCGCGCGCGTCGTTCACATCGAGGCTGGTCCACAGCGACCAGTGCCCCCGGCCGAGATCGTGGCCGACCTGGACGAGTTCACCGACGGCGTGGTGGCCTTTGGGCACCGGACCGGCGCCGAGTACGCGCTCGTTCACGGCCATTACTGGCTGTCGGGCCTGGTCGCCGTCGAGCTCGCCCGCCGCTTCGGCGGCGTTCCAGTCGTTCAGATGTTCCACACGCTGGGCGTCGTGAAGAACGCGCTGGCCGATACCCCGAGTGAATGGGTGCCTCAGGTGCGTCTCGACGCCGAGGCGAGAGTTGCGGCCCTGGCCGATCGCATCGTGGCGGCGACGCCGCTCGAGCGCGCCGAGCTCGCGTGGTACTGCGGCGCGGACGTCGACCGTGTGCGTACCATCCCCTGCGGGGTCGATGTCGATCTCTTCAGCCCGGGCAGTGCGATCGCGGCGCGCGCGCGACTGGGACTCGACGCCGAGTGGGTTCTCCTCTTCGTCGGTCGCCCCGCGCCCATCAAGGGCCTCGAGATCCTCCTGCAGGCCCTGGCGCGTCTGAAGGCGGACGGGTTCGGTCAGGCCGACCTGCGTCTGGTGATCGTGGGCGGGGACCGCGACGAAGGACGGGACGACGATCGCGGGCGGTTGCGGGCACTGGCCGACGCGCTCGGCGTCGGCGCGTGGGTCGACTTCAAGGGGCCCGAACCCCAGACCGCCCTCCCGGAGTACTACCGCGCCGCCGATCTCTGTCTCGTGCCGTCGCATCACGAGTCGTTCGGGATGGCCGCGCTCGAGGCCATGGCGTGCGGCGCCGCCGTCGTCGCGTCACGGGTCGGCGGTCTCGCCACGACCATTCAGGACGGCGTGACCGGTGTCCTCGTGCCTCCGCGGGACGAGGTCGCGCTCGCGTCGGCGATCGCGTCGCTGCTCGCCGACGCGTCGCGGCGGCGCACGCTCGGCCGTCTCGCCGCCCGATGGGCGCAGAGCTTCGCCTGGCCGTCGGTGGCGCGGGCGCTGGTCGAACTCTACGACGAGCTGGTCCCCGATTTGTGCCGCACGCCGTCGGTTCCGGCCAGCGTCAACTGCGCGACGGCGTTCTGATCAGCGGTCCCTCCGGCCTCTGACTCTAGGTCGGAAGCTGCATGAGCTGCAGGATGTTGCCGTCGGGGTCGGCGAAGGTGGCGACCCACCCACCCCAGTCCTCCTGAGCGGGCGCCCGGCTGAAGATCACGCCGGCGCGGGTCAGTCGCTCGTGCACGGCTCGGATGTCGCCGACCGTCAAGTTGATCATGATGCGCAGCGCCTCACGGCTCGCTCCGCAGACACGGTCGTGGACGCCCACGCTCAACCGCACTCCGCTCCAGTCGAAGTTGATGAAGTCCGATTTGGCGGAGCGCGGCGCGAGCCCGAGCGTGTCTCGATAGAAGCCCGCCATGGCCGGAAAGCGATCGGCCTCCGTCCAGATGAGCACACCCGCCAGCCCTTCGATCGGTCCCGCCCCCATCGACGCCTCCTCCTGAGCTCGCCTCGCACGCGGGGGCCCCAGCCCCCGGCCGTGCTGCGGCTCGCACGCCCTCGCCCCTCGGCTTTCCCTGATGCTACGATTGCGCCCATGACAGAACCAGCACGTTCCTTCGTGGCGACCCCGGTCGAGCGCCGCATCGTGGTCGCTCCCGGCGTCGCGTTGCACGTCGAGCAGCGGAGCGGAGATCGAGCGGCGGCTCCCTTCGTGCTCGTCCACGGGCTGGCGTCCAATGCGCGGCTCTGGGATGGCGTGGCCGAGCATCTGCACGCGTCCGGCCACACGGTGATCGCGATCGATCAGCGAGGCCATGGCCGTTCCGACGCCCCGGAGACCGGCTACGACCTCGACACCGCCGTCGCCGATCTGCTGGCCCTGATCGGCGCGCTCGAGCTCGAGCGTCCGGTCCTCGCCGGCCAGTCCTGGGGCGGCACCGTGGTGCTGGAGCTGGCCTGGCGCCGACCGGACGCCGTGCGTGGCGTTGCCTGCGTCGACGGTGGTGTCGTCGATCTGGCCCAGTCGTATCCGGCGTGGGAGGACTGCCTCGCGAAACTGACCCCGCCGGCGCTCGACCACCTGACGCTGGCCGAGCTGGAGAGCCGGATCCGTAAGGGCGTGCCGCATTTCACCGATCGCGCCATCGCGGCCTACCTCGACTGCTTTCGGACGCGTGACGACGGTACCGTCGAGGCGCGTCTCACGCGAAGCCGTCACCTGTCGATCGTCCGATCGCTGTGGGAGCACCGTCCGTCGACGCGCTGGGCGACACTGAAGACCCCTGCGCTCTTGCTCCTGGCCGACGCCGGGGACGAGGCGCGGACCGCGGCCAAACGTCGCGCGGAGGCGGTGGCGCTCGCGGCCGGTGGCAAGCTGCGCTCGACCTGGTTCTCGCCCGGCCACCACGACCTCCATCTGGAGTCCCCGGAGCGGGTCGGCGACCTGCTCGCCGGGGCGGTTCGCGAGGGATTCTTCGCATGAGCTCGAGGCCGCCGCGCATCCTCGCGATCATGGGGTCTGGTGAGACCGCCCCCACCATGGTCACGCCGCATCGCGAGATCGTGGCGCGGCTGGGCGAGCCGAAGCCACGGGCCGTGCTGCTCGACACCCCCTACGGGTTCCAGGAAAACGCGTCGGAGATCACCGAGCGGGCCGTCGAGTACTTCGGGCATCGCGTGCAGCTCACGATCGAGGCGGCCGGCTTTCTCGGCCCGCTCGCGGCCGATCAGACCCAGCGCACACCAATCGCCGAGGCCGCGGCCCTGTCGCGCCTTCGCACGGCCGGCTTCGTCTTCGCCGGACCCGGGAGCCCGTCGTACGCGCTGTCGGTCTGGCGCGGCTCGCCGGTGCCGGAGGCCCTCACGACCAAGCTCGCCGATGGGGGCGCGGTCGTGTTCTCCAGTGCGGCGGCCCTGACGCTCGGCCGCTTCAGCGTTCCCGTGTACGAAATCTACAAGGTCGGCTTACCCGTGCACTGGCTCGACGGGCTCGATCTCTTACGCGCGGCTGGCTTCGAGGGATCGTGCGTCGTCATCCCGCACTACGACAACGCCGAAGGCGGCACGCACGACACGCGCTTCTGCTACCTGGGCGAGCGCCGGCTGGTGGCGATGGAGGCGATGCTCCCCGACGACGCCTGGGTCCTGGGCATCGACGAGCACACCGTTCTGATGGTGGATCTCGACGCGCGAACTGCGGTCGTGTCCGGGCGCGGCGGCCTCACGGTGCGCCGACGGGGCGCGTCGCAGGTGTTTCCGGCGGGGCAGCCACTCGGCCTCGACGCGCTGCTCGCGGCCGCTCGCGGTAGCGTGTCGGCCGCGCGTCGCGACCCCGCGCCCGCCGGCGCTTCCGAGGGCGCGGGTTTGCCGCTGCCGCACGCCGAAGCGCCCCCGGCGGGGCGGTCGCCGCTCCTGTCCGAAGTGGCGCGGCTCGAGCAGGCGTTCGAGGCGGCGATCGCGGGACGGAAAGCGCCCGACGCGGCCGAGGCCATCCTGAACCTCGACCGGGCGATCGCCGAATGGGCCGCCGACACCCTCCAGACCGACGACCCTGACCGCGCGCGGGCCGTCCTTCACTCCCTGGTTCAGCGGCTGGGCGAGGCGGCGGCGGGCGGGCTCCGCGATCCTCGCGAGCTCCTGGCTCCGCTAGTCGAGAGCCTCATCACGCTGCGCGGCGAGCTGCGGGCCGCCAAGGCGTTCGAGCTCGCCGATCGGGTCCGCGATCGATTGATCGCGGCCCGGATCGAGTTGCGCGACACGCCGGCCGGCACGGTCTGGGAGCTGCGCGAGTAAACCAAGGGTCGAGACGCAGATGCGCGCGGGGGGCGCTTCATATCGGCCCCTTCCAACGAACGGCACAGCGTCGCGCGAACGGCACAGGGTCGTGCATCGACCGCGTGAAAGATCGAGGGGCGGCTCGTCACCGCCCCTCGGTGTGGATCAGAAAATGTCGCCGGTTCCGGGACAGCGCCCGGGAACGCGCTATGCCCCGCCGTTTCCCGTCGTCTGATAGCGCGCGTTGCGCAGCACGCGGCCGGGGTGGCTCCCGGTGTGCTCGCCCTTCTCGAGTAGCACCTCGCCGTTCACCACGGTGTAGTGGATCCCCTCCGCCAGCTCGCGCATCCGCCAGCCGTTGGCCGGGAAGTCGTGCACGACGTCTTCCTTGACCGGCGCCACGGTATCGGGATCGAAGACAACGAGGTCCGCGACCATCCCGGGCTGCACGAGGCCGCGGTCGTAGATGCCGAACGCCGTCGCCGAGTCGAACGTGAGGCGCCGCACCGCGTGCTCCAGCGACATGATCTTCTTCTCCCGCACCCAGTAGCCGAGCAGGCGGGTGGGATTGCTGACGTTCGAGTGGAACTGCACGTGAGCGCCGCCGTCGGTGAGGCCGACCACGGCATAGGGGCTTCCGAGGATCTGCGCGACCGCCTCGGTATCCATGTTGATCTCGCCCAGGCAGAAGCCCGTCTCGAGCTCCTCGTCGACGGCGAGATCGAGGAACGCGTCGACCGGGTGCTTGCCCTGCGCCTTCGCAATCTCCGCGATGTGCTTGCCGGCGAGGCCGCGGTTCTTCGCGAGCTTGGGCTCCTCCACGACCATCAGGTCCCAGCGCTGGGAGAACGTCGAGTCCGGACCCAGCGGAGCGTCCACCTCGGCGCGCAGCTTCGCGCGGATCTCCGGGTCGCGATACGCGCGCATCTTGTCCGCATCGGGGCCCTGGAGGATCGGCAGCCACGTGGGCATGCTGCGGAACACCTGGCAGTTCTTCATCGTGAAGCGGTTGAGGATGCTGCCGGGGTTGCAGAGCGGGATCGCGCGGATCCCCTGCTTCGCCGTCTGCTCGACGTGCGACAGGTGCTCGCGCCACCGCCCGGGCTGCCGCGCTTGCTCGAGCAGGGTGTTGTACATGATGGGCCGACCGCACGCCTCCGAGATCCGGGACAGGAGCCGGTCCTTCATCTCGGGGTTGGTGCCGCCGCCGCACTGGATCACGCCGGTGCCGGCGTCGCGGAGCACGTCGGCCAGCGCGAACAGCTCCGATTCCGGCGCGCACGCGGCCGGGATACGCTTGCCGACGATGTCGAAGTGGTTCATGTTCCGCGTGATCGAGAGCCCGAGAGCGCCGGCGTCGAGCGACTCGCGCACCAGCCGACGCATGATCTCGAGCTCGGCCTCCGTCGCAGCGCGCTCGGAGCAGTCCTCACCCATGGCGTAGAGCCGGACGGCGGAGTGGCCGACGAACGTGCCGACGTTCACCCCGAGCCGCTGCCCGATCGCGCTCATGTACTGGGGGAAGGTCTCCCAGTTCCACGGCACGCCCGCCTGGAGCACATCCATCGGGATCGCCTCGACGTACGACAGCATGCCCGCCAGCTTCTCGCGCGCCTCGGGCTTCACGGGCGCGAGCGAAAGGGAGCAGTTGCCGATGATGACCGTCGTGGAGCCGTGGTGGCAAGAATAGGTGCACAGGGGATCCCAGACGACCTGCGCATCGTAGTGGCAGTGATTGTCGACGAAACCTGGCGCGACGGCCCGGCCATCCGCCTCGATGGTCTGGCGCGCGGAGCCGCTGAGGCGCCCCAGCTCGACGATCTTGCCCCCGGCCACGGCGACGTCGCCGTGGAACGCGGGCCGACCCGAGCCGTCGATAACGCGTCCATTCTTGATGAGCAGGTCGTAGGTCATGCCGTCGCTCCTTTTCCCGAAGCCTCGCCTCGCATGGTGGGGCCCCCGCCCCACGTTCACGGGAGGGATGGTAGCTCAGAAGTGGCCAGGTGCGCCATGACGTTCGCCAGGAGCCGGAGCCCGACGTCGTCGGCGAGCGTCATGATGGACTCCGGGTGGAACTGGACCGCCGCCAGCGGGAGCGATGGGTGCTCGACCGCCATGACCACGCCGTCGTCGCTCTCGGCGGTCACCTCCAGGACAGCGGGCAGCCTCTCCCGGATCGCGTAGAGCGAGTGATAGCGGCCGGCGATGAACTCCCCGGGTAGCCCCGCGAAGATGCGACCCCCCAGGACCCGGATTCGAGAGGCCTTACCGTGGACGGGCGGATCGAGGACACCGAGCGCTCCGCCGAAGTACTCGATCATCCCCTGGAGCCCGAGACACACGCCGAACACCGGAATGCGCCGGCGCACCAGCGCGTCGATGGTGCCCGCCACGCCGAAATCGCTCGGCGCCCCGGGCCCGGGTGAGAGCACCGCGAGGTGCGGCTTCAGGTCATCGAGGATGTCGGCCGGGAAGCCGCTCCGCAGCGTCACCACCTCCGCGCCCGCCTGCCGCAGGTAATTTGCGAGCGTGTGCACGAACGAGTCCTGGTGGTCCACGAGGAGGACGCGCCGGCCGGTGCGCGGGCGCGATGCCGTCGCCACCGGCCGGCGCTCGGCCACCCGAGCGCGGCCGATCGCGTCGAGGAGCGCCGAGGCCTTCAGCTCGGTCTCCGCCTCCTCCGCAGCAGGGTCGGAGTCGTAGAGCAGCGTGGCGCCGGCGCGTACCTCCGCGACCCCGTGCATCACGCGGATGGTCCGGAGCGTGAGCCCCGTGTTGAGGTTGCCGTCGAACCCCATCACGCCGACCGCGCCGCCGTACCAGGCGCGCGGGGACTGCTCGTGATCTTCGATGAACTGCATCGCCCACGCCTTGGGCGCGCCGGTAACCGTGACCGCCCACGCGTGGGCGAGGAACGCATCCAACGCGTCGAACTCCGGCCGGAGGCGGCCTCCACGTGGTCCACCGTGTGGATGAGCCGCGCGTACATCTCGATCTGGCGGCGGCCGATGACCCGCACGCTGCCGGGAGCGCAGAT